>NZ_JBDVAA010000015.1:0-1251 GCF_039943695.1 Cellulophaga sp.
AAAGAGGCAGAAAAAGTAACTATAGAAGCACAAGGTAAGGCAGATGCAAACAAGATATTAAGTGCATCTTTAACAGATAAAATTTTACAAGATAAAGGTATAGATGCTACAATTAAATTGTCTGAATCTCCAAACTCTAAAGTTATTGTAATTGGTAGTGGAGACTCTGGTTTGCCGTTAATTTTAGGAAACCAATAAATTAACGTTTGTTTGTTAAGAAATTATTAATAGTGAACTAAAATTATAAATTCCCTTTTTTATAATAGAAATAAGTTTTACTTTTACACCATAATGAGAAATAAAAACACACATCATCATCACTTTACTCCTTGCTTTCAGGCGAGCTAGAAGTGTTTTGCAGTGTTTAAACATATATCTAACCCGTTTGAGAAATCAAGCGGGTTTTTTGTTTTTAATCCCTTTTGATTTCTTAAACATATACTAAAAAAAAGAATGACTAAAATTAGAATTGCAATTCAGAAAAGCGGACGTTTAAACGAAGATTCCATAGCTATTTTAAAAGACTGTGGTATCTCTATAGACAACGGTAAAGATCAGCTAAAAGCATCTTCAAGAAATTTTCCAATGGAGGTTTTTTACCTTAGAAATGGTGATATTCCTC
Source organism: Cellulophaga sp. (assembly GCF_039943695.1). NCBI lineage: Bacteria > Pseudomonadati > Bacteroidota > Flavobacteriia > Flavobacteriales > Flavobacteriaceae > Cellulophaga > Cellulophaga sp. The sequence goes on from NZ_JBDVAA010000015.1 coordinate 623, forward strand.
AGTATTTAAGAGATGGTGTAGTAGACATTGCTATAATTGGAGAAAATGTTTTGATTGAAAAAGGAGAAGACATAACATTTTCTGAAAGATTAGGTTTTTCTAAATGTAAAGTATCTTTAGCGGTACCTAAATCATTTGAGTACACATCTGTACAAGATCTTCAAGGAAAACGCATAGCAACATCATACCCAAATACCGTTAAAAATTATTTAGAATCTAAAGGTGTTACGGCAGATTTACACATTATTAATGGTTCTGTAGAAATAGCACCAAATATTGGTTTAGCAGATGGTATTTGTGACATAGTATCTAGTGGTAGTACATTATTTAAAAATAACCTTAAAGAGGTAGAAGTAATGTTAACTAGTGAAGCGGTTTTAGCAGTTTCTCCTAAAATATCTGAAGAACGTAAAGAGATTTTAAGTCAGTTAGAGTTTAGAATAGAATCTGTTTTAAGAGCTAGACAGTCTAAATATGTGCTTTTAAATGCACCAAATGAAAAATTAGATACAATTATATCATTATTGCCAGGAATGCGTAGTCCTACTGTATTACCATTAGCAGAAGAAGGTTGGAGTTCTGTACACACAGTAATAAACAAAGATAAATTCTGGGAAGTAATTCAAGAA
>NZ_JBDVAA010000016.1:0-5115 GCF_039943695.1 Cellulophaga sp.
CAGACACAGAAATATTTAATTCTATATCTGTTCCTTTAATTAAATCTTGTTCTAGCTCTTTACCAGTAATTTCTATATAACCAATAGATAAGCCAGAGCTAGGTAAACCATTACCATCACCTTCTACAATGTTAATTTGCAACTTGTCGTCACTATCTTTTAAAATAGTTTTAGATGCCGACTTATACATTGTTTTTTTAAGAGGTAAAACTGTATTTTTATTAAATATGGCTTCTAATTTAGTTACGTTGTATTGCACATCATCAACCTCTAAGCAAATGTCGTTAGGCAATAATTGACCTTGAATGTTATATTTTCCTTGGTTAATGTGTATGTCATCTGTAGAAAAAAGAACTTCTTGTTGGGCGTTGTAAATTTTTAAATTAAAAGAGTTTACTTGCCCTTCTAGTAAATCTACAAATACATTTACACTGTTTTCTAGCGTAACAAGACTAGTGTCATAGCCGCCATCTTTTCTTATAATTCTATAAAAACCTTGTGTTGGTGTATTTAAAGTAAAAGCAATTAATTCTTCAGAGTCTTTAGTGTTTTTTTCAAATATTAATTTAACAAGTGGTTTGTTTTTAAGAGACTCATTAGCACTATTTTCTGTACTTGTTTTTGTAACATCTTCCTCTTTTAAAGAAGATGGTTTAGAACCTGCGTAGTAAGCAGCACCTATGCCAACGGCTGCAGTAGGGTCTACACTGGTATCTATTTCTATTGCTAAGTTTTTTTCTACTTGCTCTCTAACATAGGGTATAAGTGTGCTACCACCTACCATAATAATTTTTTCTACGTCTGTATTGGCAAGGTTGTTATTGCTTAATATTTTTTTGCAAAAATTAATAGTGTGCTCAACTAAAGGAGCAAGTAAACTATTAAAGTCGGCCCTAGTAACTTCTATACTGGTGTAAATATCTTTTTCTGCATAATCTATGTCTATTTCTGTAGTTTCAAACCTAGAGAGCTCTTTTTTTGCTTCTTCAGCCCTAAATAAAAGTTCAAAATATAATTTTTGCAGCGGGTTGTTAGGTTCTTTAAACTTGTCCCAAAGTTTTGTTTCGTTTAAAATGGGGTCTAATTTAGGAACAATAAGCTTTTCTATAATTAGGTTGTCTATATCCATACCACCTAAAAAATTATCGCCCTCGTTATCTAAAACGTTCATTTCTCTCTCGTTAATTTCTAGTAGAGCAACATCAAAAGTACCACCACCAAAATCGTAAATTAACCACTTTTTAGTTTCGTTTAGCTCTAAATTATTTTTGTTGGCAAAAGCTAAACTAGCAGCAATAGGCTCTTGTAGCAAATACACCTCTTTAAAACCAGCTTCATGACCAGCAGTTTTTGTAGCATTAGATTGTATGGTGTCAAAAGAAGAAGGTATTGTAATTACTGCCTCATGCAGTTCTTCTCCGGTGTGTATAAAGTTTTTAAGTTCTTTTAATACATAAGCGCTGAGCTCTACAGGAGATACATCTTTATTTATGCTTTTTACAAAATAACGGTCTGTAGTCCCCATTTTTCGTTTAAAACAGGTAAATACATTTAAAGGGTCTTTTTCTAATAAATCTCTTGCTTTATCACCCACTAAAATTCTACTACCCCTAAAAGCAACGGCAGAAGCAAGTGTTTGTTTTTGTCCTATTGGGTTTTTAAAAACCTCTAAAACACCACTCTCATATTTAGCAATTAAACTATTTGTTGTGCCTAAATCTATTCCAAAATTTACTGTTTTCATACTTACTTATTCTACTATTGCTACTCCTTTTTGTATAATAATTAATTGGTCACCATCTTTTTTATATATGATAGGTTTTAGCACCTTGGTAATTTTAGATTTAGTGTTTAATTCATTCATTAAAGTAGCATCTATATCTGTTCTAGATTCTGAAAATTTTTCGCCTAACGGATTTTTTATAAAAAAACCTTGTTCTTCAATTTCATGAAATAAACGTTTTAGGTTTCTGTTAAACAGAGTGATATTATTTTTTTCACTCTTTTGTTCAATTTCGTAAAGCTGATTCAGAATTTCTTTCATTGTATTAGTTATTTATAGAAGTAACGTTTTAATGGGTAAATACGTATGTTAGTAAAGATTATTATCTTTAACAAATGCAAAACCAACCAACCTCGTTCTCAATTAAAAACTGGTCAGATAATGACAAACCTAGGGAAAAATTAGTACAAAAAGGAAAATCAGTACTGTCTGATGCAGAACTAATTGCAATATTAATTGGTTCTGGTAGTAGAAATGAAAGTGCTGTAGAATTATCTAAACGTATTTTAGGGTCTGTAAATAATAATTTAAACGATCTAGGAAAGCTATCCATCAATCAACTTATGCAATTTAAAGGTATAGGAGAAGCAAAAGCAGTTACCATTGCTGCTGCCTTAGAAATGGGCAGACGTAGAAGAGGAGAAGAGGCACAAAAGATAGAAAAAATAGGCAGTAGTAAAGATGTGTTTAATTTATTGCAACCTTTACTAGGAGAGTTACCACACGAAGAATTTTGGATTATATATCTAAATAACTCTAACAAGGTTATACATAAAGCCCAATTAAGTAAAGGCGGTATAACTGGTACTTTAGTAGATGTACGTTTGGTATTAAAACAAGCCTTAGAGATAGGGGCTATAGGTTTAATTTTAGCACACAATCATCCATCTGGAGGACTAAAGCCAAGTGCTGCAGATAAGCAGATAACAGAGAAACTTAAAAATGCTGCAGCTGCATTAGATATGAAAGTTTTAGACCATATTATAATTACTCAAAGAGAATACTTTAGCTTTGCAGATGATAATTTATTGTAAAAAAATAATCTAAAAAATATAAATCGCTAAAATCCATAATGTTACTAATCTATACACATAAATTAACGCCACGTTTCACATATATAATGAAACATCTATTTGGTAAAATTCTAGGTATAGAGGTTACACTAACTACAAAGGTTGAAGATTTTATAAAACATTCTGGAGCAAAAATTACCTATAGTAAACAACCATTACAAAATGAATTTTTTATACGTAGTAATGATTTGTTGTATGAACAAGGAATAACAGATTTAGAAATTAATATTAGTGAATGGGATGGCACGCCATGTTTTTTTGCAACAGGCGAACGTAGTAATATTCCTTTTGATGTTTTTGCAGCTAGTTTTTATCTAATTACTAGGTATGAAGAGTATTTGCCACACGTTAAAGATGAACATAGTAGATACCCAGTTAAAGAAAGTTTAGCTTATAAGCATGGCTTTTTAGAAAAGCCAGTTATAGATATTTGGATGTATAAAGTGTTGGATGCTTTGTTAATGCAATTTCCTGATTTAGTACATAAAAAAAGAGAATATCAGTACACTTCTATAATAGATGTAACAACATCTCATTGCTATGCGCACAGGGGAATAATGCGTAGTTTAGGTGGATTTTTATTAGATTTTTTCACCTTTAAATTTAAACGTGTTTTTCAAAGAATCTCTGTTTGGGTTAATCCTAAAAAGGATCCTTATGATAATTTTGATTATCTAATAGGTTTACATAAAGCAAATAACGTAAAAAGTATGTTCTTTTTTCAGTTTGCAGATTATTCTACTTTTGACAAAAACGTATCTACAACCAATAATAAATTTAAATATTTAATAAAATCTGTTGCAGATTATAGCGTAGTATCCTTATCAGCCTCTTATAATTCTTTTTCTAACTTAGAAATATTAAAAGAAGAGAAACGTAAACTAGCTTCTGTAATAAATAGGCCTATTAAATATGTGAGATTTAGATATAATAGGATTGAAATACCTGCTACATATAAGGCTTTAGTAGATGCAGATTTTAGAGAAGATTTTACAATGGGATACACACATTGTATAGGGTTTAGGGCTGGTACTTGTTCTCCTTTTTCTTTTTATGATATACATTTAGAATCTCAACAACCAATAAAAGTACATCCGTTTGCAGTACATAATTATGCATTAACAGCATTTAAAAACAAGAAAGTAATTTTTGAGAAATTAGATAGCTTACATCAACAATTACATGCAGTTAATGGTAAGCTAGTTACCATATTTTCTAACGAATTATTAGGGAAAAAGCAACGCTTCAATTGGATGAATATTTACGAAACAGTACTAAAAAAATACAATGTATAAAGACCTTGTTACCGATGTTTTTTTTGATTTAGACCATACATTATGGGATTTTGAAAAAAACTCTGCACTTACGTTTACCAAAATATTAGAAGATAATAAAATTGGCGTAAAAGTTGAAGATTTTTTAAAAGCCTACGTGCCTATAAATCATCAATATTGGAAGTTGTTTAGAGAAGAAAAAATATCTAAGGCCGACTTACGTTTTCAACGTTTGCAAACCACTTTTAAAACCATAAATTATAATGCAACAGATAGTGAAATTAATTTGTTAGCAGAAGAATATATAAATCATTTATCATCTCATAACCACTTATTTCCTAATGCTATAGAGATATTAGAACACTTAAAACCAAATTATAAGTTGCATATTATAACTAATGGTTTCCAAGAAGTACAGAATAAAAAAATTAGAAACTCAAATTTAGATCGTTTTTTTGATGTGATAATAGATTCTGAAATGGCTGGTGTTAAAAAACCAGATCCCTATATTTTTGAACTTGCTTTAAAAAAGGCTAACGTATCAGCAGAACAATCTTTAATGATTGGCGACAGTTTAGAGGCAGATATTTTAGGAGCTAAATCTGTGGGTTTACACGCATTACATTTTAATACGCATCAAGAGGAAATACACAATCATTGTAGTATAATTAACTCTTTAGATGAAATAAAAATGTATTTGTAGAGTTATATTTTTACCATTAATTACACAAATACTATAAAATGAAAAGTCCCCACTATTTATTTAGTGTTCTATTTTTATGTTTATCGTTGGTATCTTGCATAGATGAGCAAGATTTTAGCCAAACAGATGATATTGTAATAGAACCCACTGTAGAAGCAAGTATATTTTATTTTGAAACAACAGAGGATCTTATAAACTCTAATCCTTCATCATTTTATACTAATGATTTTAATTTTGATGCTTTTAGTGAAGATTACATTTCAGATAATGTAATAGAGTGTA
>NZ_JBDVAA010000017.1:0-2728 GCF_039943695.1 Cellulophaga sp.
GTTTGTAGCTAATTTTAAAAAGTACAATGCGTGGTAAAATAAAGGTTTTACTATCGCTTATTAAAAATGTACTAAAAGAATTGTCTTGCTTAAACTGTGTGTCAAATAAATTAGTAGCTTTAATTTCAAAACCCCAAGGGCTATCTTCTTGTTGGTAAAAAAGAGAAACCATAGCATTGTCAAAACTAGTATCTATGTTTCGGTCTTTATTCACATAATTATCAAAATTATATTCTGCTTTTAAGGTAAAATCTTCTAGAAAAACATAATCTAAATAGGTGAAAAAATTGGTGCTTCTATACTTGTTTTTCCCTACAGATGTGTTGTAGTCACTATCGGTTTGTGTGTAGCCAACCTCTAAATTTGGGCCTTTTTTAAAAACAGTCTCTAGGCTTACGGTATTTAAGAACCTCCCAGAGGTGTTTTTTTGTGTCTCTGAGTTTACAAGCTGGTAAAAATTACTGTAGTTGTAGGAGCCTCTATATTTAGCCATTATTTTTTTTATTCTTTTATTAAAATTGCCACTAAAGTACCAGTCGTCTTCTGGTTGTGTAAACAGTATTAAAGAATTAAATTGGTTAATGCCTTGCAACTGCGTTTCTCCTTTTAACTGCTTTGTTTTTTTATTGTATCTAACATTTAAGTTGTAAAATAAACCACGCAATAAACTTCTTTTAGAGTAGTTAAAACTTGTGGTATGAAAAAACTCATTTTCTAAGTTAGCATTGCCTCTAAAAACCGAATTGAAATTACGGAGTATAAAATTACTTGCTAGGTTATTTACAGAAGGAAAACGAGCATTTGCTTTGTACTTAAAATTTGCTTTTGCGCCGTTTTTAAATTTAATTTCTGTAGTAAACTCTGGTGTAAGTACCGTTTTTGTATTGGTTGTTTTTGTTTGTAGTTGATGTAAAGACCAATTAAAATAATGCTGATATACGGCAGGTTTAAACGTAAAAATACCAGTTCTAAATTTGTATTCTAAACCAACATAAGTGTCTATAAAATTATGCTGTAGGTTGTTACCAAAATCGGCAGTGTTAAAATTGTTTATTTCTCCGCTACTTAATAGCTGTACATCTTCATTTACAAAAGAGTTAAAGGTTGAGTTTACACCCAAACTAAAATACAAATGATTATAGTTGTTTAACACCCAATAGTCTTTTACAATGGCATTTATACTGTGTGTTTTTACTTCTTTGGTTTGTTGTATGTTATACACATCATCTGCCTGTAACGGAATTAATCCTTGTAGTATTTCTTTATCTGTTTGCCAATTTGTGTTGGGCTTGTCTACAGTGTAACTGTGTGTAACCTCTAAAGTACCGGTGTGGTTGTCTGTTAATTTACGACTATAGGTTACGTTTTGTTTTAAGGTTAGTGCATCTATATCATTAGTGGTACGTATGCTATTGGTGTTTGTTGGGCTGTTTGTGTTAATAGTGTTTAAACCATTGTTGTTGGTTAGTTTTACAAACGTATTAAAGGCAAAATCCTCTTTGTAGGTTGGGTCATAATCTAGTGTTATTTTACCAATGGTAAAAAAGTTATTGGCATTGCCAGTGGTGGTTCTGTTTTCTGTAAAAGGATCGTTGTTGTTTTGGTAAATATTCTCGGTTTGGTTTTCTGTATCGGTATCTGTTTTAGAAGCAATAACATAACCACTAATATCTGTGGTGCTATTTATAGCTTGGCGTACATTAAACGCACCAAATTTTTGACTACGCTCTTTAAAATCGTTGTTATTTAAAAACTGGCTAAAGTCTGACTGAAACAAACTAGACATACTGCCAGAACCAGCCAATATTTTGCTAAAACCGCCTTCAAACTCCATATAGTCGCTAAACGTAAATGCTTTTTCGCCAGTATTGTTTACATCACCAATAAAATTAATATTGGTTTTAGGGCTGTAGTAAAATACATTTGGGTGTATGGCATACCTGTCTTTATGGCCCGCAGCAACATCTAAATCTCCAAACAAAAAGCGTTTTTTGTCTTTTTTAAGTTTAATGTTTAGTGCCATTTTATCTGTGTCTTGCAACCCTTTAAGCATAGCAATTTCACTATAGTTATCTATAACCTCTATTTGGTCTACAACATTGGCAGGTATGTTGTTTACAGCCATTTTGGTGTTTCCTGTAAAAAAGGGTTTGTTGTCTACCAAAACATTGGTAATTTTTTTACCGTTAGAGGTTACATTACCTTCCCTGTCTACGTCTAAACCAGGTAGTTTTTTTAAGGTTTCTCGTAGTTTGCGTTCTTTGCCATTGGTAAAGGCATCTGTGTCATAAACAGTAGTATCTTCTTTAACCTCTATAGGTATTTTGTAGGTGAGCTCTACACCGTCTAAAGTGTTTACATCTTCTTGTAAAACAAAGTTTTTAATGGTTTTTTCTGTTGCTGTAGTGGAAACTACTAGTTTTTTATAGCCTATATAGCTAATGTTAATTTGGTAGGTATAGCCTTTTTGCAAACGTAAAATATAAGCACCTTTTTCATTGGTAATGGCAAAAGCAGTTTCTGCATCATCACTATCTGGAAAAGCTAAAATATTAGCATTAGGTAAAGGACTTTGCACGCTGTCTTGCACAAAGCCTTTGTATGTAATTTCTTGGCTGTAAGCAATAAATGAAATAAAAAAGAAAGTAAAAAATAACTTTTTAGTCATAAAATAAGAACTTGATTTTTTTAATTCCTAAGAGGTGGATTTAAATTATCATATTTTTTT
>NZ_JBDVAA010000018.1:0-16271 GCF_039943695.1 Cellulophaga sp.
AATCCTTAATAAAGCCAAGTTGTAAACCATATGGTAAGTTGCGTTGATCTAAATTAGCTGGCTTATCTGCAAAAGTGTTATAAGTAACACCTACATAGAACTGATCCTCTAAATAAAGACTATCTACTTCTTTATTTTGCGCATATACAGAACTACCTAGCAAAACAAAAAATAATAAAAAACTTAAACAACGCATAGCAAATAATAAAAGTTAATGTATAAAAAAACGCTTCAAATAGTTTTACCTATTTGAAGCGCATATAATAGTTTAACTATCTAAATTATTGTAAATTTTTAAAAGCATCACCTTCATAAGTGGTGTAATTTACTTTTAAAGCATTTACTTTTCTCAACTCTTCTTTAATATCCATAACAATACCCATATTGGCATTCTTATCTATTTTTAAAGCAGTTGTTATAGAACTTTGAACCTCTTGAGGCTTCTTAGCTATTTCTTCTAAAACGTAATCTCCTACTTCAGAAACATTAGCAAACTTATCGTTTAACTGTATCTTAGGCTGTTTACCAAAAGCACTTTGATATTTTTCTGTAGGTTGACCAACAAAAATATAAACTACTCTGTCTTTCTTTTCTAGCTTTTTGATTTCAGAAGCATTTGGCAACTCGTTTGCTACCATTGGCTCGCTATCTTTCATCACTGTAACCGTCATAAAGAAAAACAAAAGCATAAATACAATATCCGGAAGAGAAGCCGTAGAAACTGGAGGTAATTCTCCGTCTTTTTTCTTTTTAAATTTTGACATATTCCTTTGTATTAATATTAATTTGTTGTCGTTTCAGCTTCAGATAATATTTGCGGATAAAGACCTTGAATCTTTTTGATTCTAACCTTTAACTTTTCTTTAGTCTCATCTGGAGTTTCTTGGTTTGAGTATGCCGCTTCCATTTCTGTAAAAGACATATTGTAACCAAGTTTTTTAGCTGCTCTGTTACGTAAAGCGTTATACGCTGCAACTAGCTCATTCTGTACTGTAATGTAAACAGAATACTTAGTCTCACGATCGTTCTTTAACGATATAACCGCTTTAATTGGGTTATCAGAAGACTCTGGACTTCTTGCTCCTTCACAGTAATCACAGTAATCAGGATCTCCCTTTACCGCTCCACCGTTATCTAAAAAAGCAATTGCTGCATCTTTTAAATTTTTAAGATCCATAAGATCCTCTTCTACTAGCAACTGACCATCTTTACCAATTTGCACAGTAAAAATATTCTTTTGCTTTTTTATTACCTGTTCTTCATTAGGCGGCTCTTTAGGAGGCAACATACGATCTAAACCTGCATCTGTTTCTATAGTAGTAGTTACTAAGAAAAAGATAAGGAGTAAGAAAGCAATGTCTGCCATAGAACCGGCATTTACTTCTGGTGCTCCACCTCTTCTTGCCATAATTATTATTTTTTATTTACCAATTAGTTTTTTTACACTTGGTACAATCATTAGAACAACAGCTATCACTGCTAAAATTAAGAAAGTATAAATACCTGTTCCAATGTTTTTAACTGTACTAGTTGTAGCATTCATATCTGTTAAAAACTGAGGATCTAAATCGTCTCCGTTTGAAATAAAATACGAAATAATTACTACAAGTGCAAAACCAACTAAAGCAAATAAAGCTTTTTTAAGGTTTTCTGGAGTAGAAAACAAGTTCTTTAGTGTGTAAACCAATGCTACAACTACTGCTACACCTAATAAAAGGTAAGTAATCATAAACATCATATTCATTGCACTACTGTTTGCTGCCTCAGCTGCTACCTCAGGAATAGTAAAATCCCCTGATGGTAAAAAATACCATAGCACAGCTGATATAACGCCTATTACAATTAAGGCTATTTTTATTATTTTTTGCATAATGCTTTTGTATTAAGGTCCGACTTATTTTTTGTGATCTACCAACATATCAATCAATGAGATTGATGAATCTTCCATATCATTTACAATACTATCAATTTTAGCAATGATGTAGTTGTAAAAAATTTGAAGAATAATGGCAGTAACAAGACCAAATACAGTTGTTAATAATGCAACCTGAATATCACCTGCAATTAAAGATGCACTTAAGTTACCAACTGCTGCAATCTTTTGGAAGGCCTGGATCATACCAATTACCGTACCCATAAAACCAAGCATTGGCGCAATAGCGATAAATAAAGACAACCAAGAAACGTTTTTCTCTAACTGTCCCATTTGTACACCACCGTAAGCAACAACAGCTTTCTCAGCAGATTCTACGCTTTCACCAGCTCTATCTAAACCTTGGTAAAAAATAGATGCTACAGGTCCTTTTGTGTTTCTACATACTTCTTTAGCTGCTTCTACACCACCAGATGCTAATGCGTCTTCAACTCTTTGCTTTAATTTAGCAGTGTTTGTGCTTGCCATATTTAAATAGATAATTCTTTCAATTGCCACTGCAAGACCAAGAATTAAACATAAAAGTACAATACCCATAAAAGCAGGTCCACCAGTAATAAATTGTTCTTTTAAAACTTGAACAAAACCTTTTGGCGCTTCTTTCTCCGCTGCATCTTGTAATAATGTAGCTGCATTTACTGTATTTGTACTAAAAACAAACAACCCAGCTACAGCTAGGATAGATGATAATCTTTTCATTTTCGAAACTTAATTTAGTTAGTTAATAGGGTTAAAGATAAAAAAAAAATGTTATAATAAAATTAAACGCAAACTTATCTGCAGAGAGGAAGGGATTCGAACCCTCGATACACTTTTGATGTATACACACTTTCCAGGCGTGCGCCTTCGACCACTCGGCCACCTCTCTCTTTATAAGTTTAACGGCGTCCAAATAACAAAAAAAATATTAGTTAAAGAAATATAATATGTTATTTTTATTGCAATTCTCCACGCAAAGGAGTTTCAAAAAGTGTTTTAAATAGCTTTGGAGACACTCCTGTTCCTAATAAATACATTAACTTAGTTACAGCCGCCTCTGTTGTAATATCCTTACCATTAATAATTTGCAAGCTTTGTAATTCCTCACTAGTTTCATACTGACCCAGCAAAACACTACCTCCAGAGCACTGCGTAACATTAACAATATACAATCCTTTTTTTATTGCATTTTTTAAGTCATCTAACAGCCATTTCTCTGTTGGAGCATTTCCTGCACCATAAGTCTCTAAAACCAATCCTTTCAAATCAGGAATATTTAACACACTTTTAAGTACATTTTTATTTAAACCAGGGAATAATTTTAAAATAGCAACATTGTCATCTAAGTTTTTATGCACTTTTAATGCTTTTTGATGCTTCTTTTTCCTTAAATACTCTTTGTTCACTTTTAAATGCACTCCAGATTCTGCCAATTCTGGGTAATTTAAAGATGCAAAGGCTTCAAAATGCTCTGCATTTATTTTTGTTGTTCTATTACCTCTATACAATTTATACTCAAAATACAAGCAAACCTCCTGTATTACTGCCTTATTATTTTTTTGTAATGCAGCCACCTGTATAGATGTAATTAAATTTTCTTTAGCATCTGTACGCAAATCTCCAATTGGCAATTGAGAACCTGTTAATATTACAGGCTTACTTAAGTGCTCTAACATATAACTTAATGCAGAAGCAGTGTAACTCATAGTATCGCTACCATGCAAAATTACAAAACCATCAAAGGCCTCATAGTTCTCTTCAATAATTGTTGCAATTTTTACCCAGTGCGTAGTATTCATATTAGACGAATCTATAGGCTCATCAAAAGAAACACTATCCACAGAACAGTCTAACTGTTTTAATTCCGGTATACTTTTCATTAGATTATTAAAATTAAAAGCCTTTAGTGCTCCTGTTTTATAATCCTTAACCATACCAATTGTACCACCAGTATATACCAATAATATTTTTGTAGTATCTGCCATCTTACCTATCACTTTAAACACCAAAAACGTCTATAGAATTTTTAGTAGTTATCTCTGCTATTTCCTTTACATCCTTATTATATATGTCTGCTAATTTTTCAGCAACATTAATAAGGTATGCACTTTCATTTCTTTTTCCTCTAAATGGTGTAGGAGCCAAATAAGGGGCATCTGTTTCTAAAACAATGTGCTTAAGATTAATTTCATTTAAAAACTTATCAATTTTGCCATTTTTAAAAGTCACCACTCCACCAATACCTAATTTCATATTATAAGAAATTGCTAGTCTTGCTTGTTCTAATGTCCCTGTAAAACAGTGAAAAATACCGTGTAAATCATCGCCTTTTTCTTCTTCCAAAATTTCAAAAACTTCATCAAAAGCATCTCTACAATGAATAACTATAGGCAACTTGTACTTTTTTGCTAATTGTATTTGATGTTTAAAAGCGTATTGCTGCTCTTTTAAAAACGTTTTATCCCAAAATAAATCTATTCCTATTTCTCCAACGGCATAAAACTTACGTTGCGCCAGCATTTCTTCAATATGCAACAACTCTACATGGTAGTTTTCTTTTACATGCGTTGGATGCAAGCCCATCATTAAAAAAATATTATCAGGGTAAGCATCTTCCAGTGACAACATAGATGCTGTATATGTAGAATCTATTGCAGGAATAAAAAATCGTTCCACGCCTTTATCAATTGCATTTTGTATTGCTTCTCCCCTATCTTCATTAAAAGCTTCACTATATAAATGTGTATGTGTATCTGTAAATATCATACCGCAAAAATAGAATTATCTTGTAGATTTTATTGTTTTTAGGTTGATATAGTTTGTTTTTACTTTCTCTTTTAAAGATTGATATATATTTGCACAAAAATTAAATACATGTCTAGTTTAAAAAAATTCTTGCTTCATAAAGATTATACTAAAATTAATTTAACACTTACACCTACTAATCATTTTGAAATAAAAGCAAAAATAAATAATGTTTCAGGCAGATTTATTTTAGACACAGGAGCATCTAACACTTGCATAGGCATAGATAAAATTGAAAACTTTAAGCTAACACCTGAAGATTCTGAAATAAAAGCTGCTGGTGCTGGCGCAACAGAAATGGACACTCAGATTTCAACTAAAAACACCATAAAAATTGGGGATTGGAAATATAAAAAATTAAAAATTGTCTTGTTTGATTTGGTACACGTTAACCAAGCCCTTATTAACCACAACGCATTACCTGTAGACGGTATTATAGGAGCAGATATATTAAAAAAGACTAAAGCAATTATTGACTACAATAAAAAATGCGTTTATTTTAAGTTATAATTAACACTTACCTTATATATACGTATTGTACCGATTTTTTAATGATATTTTTTAGCAAACTTTCAATTTTGCCTATCAAATATCCTAATCATGTCAATATCAAAAATAAATACGTACTGCTTACTAGTAGTTGGTATTTTATTTACAAGTAGTTGTTCTAATGACGATGACAACTATCAAAAAGCAGAAACTAGTGTTTTAGAAGACAAAATAACCTCTCTTTACGGATCTTTAGAAGCTTTACAATTACCTGCTGAGACCAACTTAAGCAAAATACCGAGCGACCCAAAAAATCCGCTTACAGTAGAAAAAGTTGCTTTAGGTAAATTTCTTTTTCACGAAACAGGATTAGCACTAAACCCTAAAAAAGAAATTGGAGCTAATACATATTCTTGTGCTAGTTGCCACCATGCAGCGGCAGGTTTTCAAAGTGGAAACTTACAAGGCATTGGCGAAGGTGGTTTTGGTTATGGGTCTAAAGGAGAAACAAGACATATGTCTATAGACTACCTAGAAGAAGATCTAGATGTACAACCTATAAAATCTCCTAGTATTTTAAACACTGCCTACCAAAAAGTAATGTTATGGAATGGTCAGTTTGGAGGAACAGGCGAAAATGCCGGAACCGAAAGCAACTGGACAGTAGACACCCCTAAAGAAAGAAATAACCTTGGTTTTGAAGGTATTGAAATACAAGCAATAGCCGGCTTAGGTGTTCACAGACTACTTATAGACACAGATTTTTTAAACAATAATGGTTACAAAAGCTTATTTGATGTTGCTTTTCCTAATGTACCCGAAGAAAATAGATATTCTACAATAAATGCTGGTTTAGCAATTGCCGCTTACGAAAGAACAGTGCTTGCAAACCAAGCTCCTTTTCAGGAGTTTTTAAAAGGAAATGAAGTAGCCTTATCTCCTAAAGAAATAAATGGAGCTAATTTATTCTTTGGAAAAGCTGAATGTTTTAAATGCCACTCTGGCCCAGGATTAAACAAAACAGGTTTTTATGCATTAGGAATGAATGATTTAGACCCTAACAGCTCTCATATTATTATTGATGAAACAACAAAAAAAGGCAGAGGCGGATTTACCGGTAAGGAAGAGGATAATTACAAATTTAAAATTCCATCTTTATACAACTTAAAAGACGCAACAAACTTTGGTCACGGCGGAAGTTTCACTTCTATTAAAGACGTAATAGAATACAAAAACAAGGCTGTAGCAGAAAACAATAATATACCTCAAAATCAATTAGCTTCAGATTTTGTTCCACTAAACTTAACAGAAGAAGAAATTAATGATTTAACAGCTTTTGTAGAAAATGCATTATACGACACTAATTTAAGCAGATACACACCAGAAAGTTTACCGTCTGGCAATTGCTTCCCTAATGCAGACAGCGAATCTAAAACAGATATGAATTGCAACTAGCAAAGCAATTCTCATAAAAAAAGGGCTGAAGTTAAAACTTCAGCCCTTTTTTATATCTATTAATTAAGATTACATTTCTAATGCTTTCTTAACATCATTATTCATTAATAACTCTTCTGGGTTTTCTAGTGCCTCTTTAACTGCAACTAAGAAACCTACAGATTCTTTACCATCAATAATTCTATGGTCATAAGATAAAGCTACATACATAATAGGAGCAATAACCACTTCACCATTTTTAGCAATTGGTCGCTCTACTATATTGTGCATTCCCAAAATAGCACTCTGCGGAGGGTTAATAATTGGTGTAGATAACATAGAACCAAAAACACCACCATTTGTAATGGTAAATGTTCCGCCTGTCATTTCATCTACAGTAATTTCACCTTCACGAGCTCTAATAGCCAAACGCTTTACTTCTGACTCAACTCCTCTAAAAGTTAAGTTTTCTGCATTTCTAATTACAGGAACCATTAACCCTTTTGGGCCAGATACTGCAATACTAATATCTGCAAAATCGTAAGAAATCATCTCCTTACCATCTATCATTGCATTTACAGAAGGATACATTTCTAATGCACGCACAACCGCCTTAGTAAAGAAAGACATAAAACCTAAACCAACACCGTGCTTAGCTCTAAAGTCATCTTTATACTGACTACGTAACGCAAAAATAGGAGACATATCTACCTCGTTAAATGTAGTAAGCATTGCTGTTTCATTTTTAGCTGAAACCAAACGCTCTGCTACTTTACGACGTAACATTGACAACTTAGAACGAGTTTCACCACGGTTACCACCAGTAGTTGGTGTTCCCATAGATGGTACTGCTTTTACAGCATCATCTTTAGTAACTCTACCATCTTTACCTGTACCCTGTACAGCAGATGCCTCTATTCCTTTTTCACTTAATATTTTCTTCGCTGCAGGAGACGCTGTTCCTGTTGCATATGTTTTTGCTGCTTCTGCAGGCTTAGGAGCAGCAGCTTTTGGAGCAGCTTCTTCCTTTTTCTCTTCTTTAGCAGGTGCTTCTGCACCACCTTCTGGTTTTGCTGCAGATGTATCTATTAAACAAACAACGGCACCTACTGCAACAGCATCACCCTCTTCTGCTTTTAATGTAATTATTCCGCTTTCCTCTGCAGGAAGCTCCAAAGTAGCTTTATCAGAATCTACTTCTGCAATAGCTTGATCTTTCTCTACATAATCTCCGTCTTGCACTAGCCATTCCGCTATTTCTACTTCGGTTATCGATTCTCCCGGTGAAGGGACTTTCATTTCTAAAATCATCCTACTTTATTTGATGTGTTATTGTGTTTATCTTTTTGTCATATTGTCTTTGCTTTTATCAAAGACATAATCTATTACTTGTTGGTGTCTACGTTTAGAACGTACTGCACTACCAGCTGCAGGCGAAGCATAAAAACGTCTAGATGCAACCCTAAGCTTATTAGCGTTAGCAAAATGCATCATTATATGACTCCAAGCCCCCATATTTCTAGGTTCTTCCTGCGCCCATACAACATCATCTGCATTTGTATACTTAGCAATAATCTCGTTCATTTTTTCTGCCGGTAACGGGAACAGCTGCTCCACTCTTACCAAAGCAACATCATCTCTATCTTGAGCTTCCTTTTCTGCCAATAAATCATAATAAAACTTACCAGTACAAAAAACTAGAGACTTAACTTTACTAACATTTGCAGTAGTATCATCTATAACTTCTTGGAAAGTTCCGGTTGAAAGTTCCTCTACAGTAGAAACTGCTTTTGGATGCCTTAACAAACTCTTAGGTGTAAATATAATTAAAGGTTTTCTAAAATTAACCTTCATTTGTCTACGTAAAATATGAAACATTTGTGCTGGCGTAGAAACATCTGCAATAAACATATTATCTCTAGCACACAATTGCAAATACCTTTCCATACGTGCCGATGAATGCTCTGCACCTTGACCTTCATAACCGTGTGGCAATAACATTACCAAACCGTTTTGAAGTTTCCACTTATCTTCTGCTGCAGATATATATTGATCTAACATAATTTGAGCACCATTACTAAAGTCTCCAAATTGTGCTTCCCAAATTGTAAGTGTTTTTGGGCTAGCCATAGCGTAACCATAATCAAACCCAACTACACCATACTCTGATAATAGTGAATTGTATATTTGAAAATTAGCTTGCTCTTTAGATAAGTGATTTAATAAGATAATCTCTTCTTCACTTTCTTCGACTTTCATAACCGCATGACGGTGAGAAAAAGTACCTCTTTCTACATCTTGCCCAGACATACGAACACCAAAACCTTCTTGCAACAATGTACCGTAAGCCAGAAGCTCACCCATTGCCCAGTCTAACTTATCAGTCTCAAAGAACATTTTTTTGCGATCTTTTACCAACTTTTCAACCTTACGCAAGAACTTTTTATCACCAGGCAATTCTGTTATCACCTTAGCAATTTCTGTTAGTTTGTCTTTATCAAAAGTAGTATCAACAGATTTCATCATCTCCCATTCTCTGACAGAGTCAAAACCTTTCCACTCATCAGCCATAAAAGGCGTAATGATTGTTTTATCTTCTTTTCTAGAATCCTCTAACTCCTCCTCTAAAGAAGCCTTGTATTCTTTTTCTAATTCCTTAACAAAACCTTTTTCTATAACACCTTCAGATAATAAACGCTCTGCGTAAATATCTCTAGAGTTATCATGTTTAGATATTGCTTTGTATAATTTAGGCTGTGTAAAACGAGGTTCATCACCTTCATTATGCCCGTACTTTCTATATCCTAATAAATCTATAAATACATCTCTATTAAAACGCATTCTGTACTCCAATGCAAATAAAGAAGCGTGTACTACAGCCTCTGCATCATCTGCATTTACATGTAGCACAGGACTTAAAGTTACTTTAGCAACATCTGTACAATATGTAGACGACCTAGCATCTAAATAATTAGTAGTAAAACCAATTTGGTTATTTACAACAATGTGTATAGTACCATTTGTTTTATACCCGTCTAGGTTTGCCATTTGCACTACTTCATACACCAAACCTTGACCCGCAATAGCAGCATCCCCGTGCACAACAATTGGTAATACTTTTGAAAAATCTTCTGGGAAATGAGCATCTTGTTTAGCCCTTGCAATACCTTCTACTACCGCACCTACAGTCTCTAAGTGAGATGGGTTTGGCGCAATATTCATTTTTATTTTATTTCCATTACTAGCCTTACGCTCAGATGTCCATCCTAAGTGATATTTAACATCTCCATCAAAAATTTCTTGCTCGTAATCCTTACCATCAAACTCACTAAATATATCTTTAGCTGCCTTACCAAAAATATTGGTAAGCACATTAAGTCTACCACGGTGAGCCATACCCATTACAAACTGCTCTACTCCCATTTCTGCTGCACGTTCTACAACGGCATCTAAAGCAGGAATTAAAGACTCATTACCCTCTACAGAAAAACGTTTTTGACCTACATATTTTGTATGCAGAAAACTCTCAAAAGAAACGGCTTGGTTTAACTTTTTAAGAATATGCTTTTTTCTATCAGCACTAAATCTAGGGTGATTATCATTTACGTTTAACCAGTTCTGAATCCACTCTACCCTCTCTGGTTTACGGATATACATATACTCTACACCAATAGCATCACAATAAATACTTTTTAAGTGTTTTATAATCTCATCAAGAGATACAGCGCCAATACCTAGGATTTCTCCAGCCGTAAACACTGTACTTAAGTCCTCATTAGACAATCCAAAATTGTCTAACTCTAATGTTGGTGTGTATTTTCTTCTTTCGCGAACTGGGTTTGTTTTAGTGAACAAATGTCCTCTAGATCTGTACCCATCTATTAACTTAATTACTTTAAATTCTTTCTGTAAAGACTGTGGCATTGCAGCTTCTATTGCCGGTCCGTTTTCAGAAAACTCTTCTTGTGCTGTTTCTTGACCAAAGTCAAAACCTTGAAAAAAGGCACGCCAACTTGGCTCTACACTGTCAGGGCTAATTAAGTATTTATCATATAAAGTCGCAAAAAATGATGTATGCGCTGCGTTTAAAAACGAATATTTATCCATTGAAATTCTTCTCTGTCTTGTGAACAAAATTTATTCAAAAATACAACTTTTAGCTTTTATAAGCATATCTTAGTGCTTAATAATGAAAAAAAATAACAAGAATGAGAAAAAATAAGCATTTCCTTTCAAAATTATTGATTTTAAGTATCTTGACAACAACTTTTACTGCAAATAAAGCATTTAGTCAAGTTAGCACTACTGATTCTGACTTTTGGAAAAACGTACATTTTGGTGGCGGACTAGGTCTTAGTTTCGGGAACGATACTTTTAATGCCAGTATTTCTCCTAGTGCAATTTACCAGGTTAACCAGCAATTTGCAATTGGCACCGGTTTAAACTTTAATTACTCTAAGTTTGGAGACAACACACTAACAGCATACGGAGCAAGTGCATTAACGTTATTTAACGTGATACCTGCCATACAATTATCTGCAGAGTTTGAACAACTGCGTGTTAACCGTAATTTTAGTTTTGATGGGGCTAACATTTCAGACAACTACTGGAGTCCTGCACTATTTTTAGGTTTAGGATACTCTAGCCAAAATGTGACTTTTGGTTTGCGTTATGATGTTTTATATGATGACGAAAAAAGTATTTATACAGATGCTCTAATGCCTTTTATAAGAGTTTATTTCTAATCTACTATTTGCATTTTTTTAAGTAAGAACGATGCATTCATATTTTTACAAATACCGTCTTTAAACTTATAATCAAAATGCAGTTCATTATCTATAATTTCTGCATCAAAATAATGATTTTTAACCCCTGGCAACTCATCTGCAGCCTTACACAAACTAAGATCGTGAGTAGCTATAATTCCGGTAGATTGTGATGCCACCAACTTCTCTACAAATTTACGAGAACCAATAGCTTTATCTGTACTATTTGTTCCTTTTAAAATTTCATCTAAAACAATAAAATAGCGATCGTTTTGTATTTCATCAACAATAAATTTTAATCGCTTCAACTCAGAAAAAAAGTACGACTCATCATCTGTTAATGAGTCTGTTGTACGCATACTTGTAATTAATTTTATAGGAGAATATTCAGCTGCCGTACCACATATTGGCAAACCCATATTAGCCATAACAATTTGTAATGAAACGGTACGCAAAAACGTACTTTTACCAGCCATATTAGCACCAGTTACTATAAAAAACTCTGCATTATTTATATCTATATCGTTTTTAACACTTTTAGTAGGATCTAGCAATGGATGTGCTGCGTTTTTAACCAATAACACTTTACCGTTATTATTAATATTTGGGTACACATAATTTGCATTATTATAAGCAAAATTACCTAAGCTATTATACGCATCAAAAAAAGCAATAACGTTAAACCACTCTTCTACAGAAGACCCGTATGCTTTTATCCATTGTTCTATCTTATAAGATTGATGAATATCCCATAATAAAAAACCGTTACCCAAAAAGCCAAAAATCATATTATTACGTTGATCTAAAGCTCCTAAAATCCTTGAAAACTCGTGTAAAACAGCAGAAGTTTTTTTACTGTTTTTCACAATAAGCTCTCTTTTTTCTTTTAGTAAATTAGACGTAAACTCAACATTTTCTATCTCTACAATTAGTTTTTGATACTGCTGAAAAGTACTTTGAATTTTACCCATATCTGCAGCCAACTTACTTACTTTTTTAAAATAAGTACCCGTAATTAACAAGCCAATAAAAAACCAACCCGCTATTAAAAAACCAGATATAAAACCCAAAAAATACAAAACAAAAAGCGCAACACTTACTACAGTAAATACTGTTGGAACAAACTTCATAAACACAGGAACAAAAGCTGTATGTTTTTGCATCCACGCCACAATAGTTTTATAAGACACCTCAGCTTTTACAAGCGTTGCAATAGCTGCAAATTCTTGCCTCCATTTAGGCTTAGAAGCCAATTCCTTAACCGCTTCTTGCTTGGCCTCTATATCATCAATATTATTAGCCGTAAACTGTTTAGCCAACTCCTCACTACCTTGCTCCAAGGCTGTTCTATTGCTAAATTGATAAAAAGATCCTTTACCAAACAAATCTATATCTTGACTATAAAAATGAAGTGGATCTGCAAACTCTTCTCCATCCGGAAGATTATGAAACTTACGATGCAAAACATCTATCTCTATCTCGTTAATCTTAATAAGAGCTAAAAATTTATGATAACCGTATTGCAAGTCTGAATGCCTAGAAACTAAAAAAACAAAACCAATTATAGCCCCTAAAATAACAGCCATAATAGCTTTAGAATTACCCATAAAAAAGTAAATACCAAAACCTGCTAATAAAAAAACAGCCAACCTAAGCAAGCTAGAAAATAACAATTTAGATTTTACTTTTGAGGACTCCTCTTTATATGTAGTAATATTTTGAGTATAAAATTCGATAAGCTCTTTCATAACTATTGTAGTAGGGTAAAAATTTTAGAATTAGTAAAGATATTTGTTATTCTTTTAATTTTTCTAATTCTGCTTGTTGTTTTTTGGTAAGTTTAGATACTACCAAGTCATAGGAATGATCTATTAATTCTTTTAACACTACAGGAGAAATACGCTCTATTTCTATTGTATTCCAATGCTTTTTATTCATATGAAAACCAGGAATAATAACTCCGTCATACTCTTCACGCAATACCACAGCACGTTCTGGATTACACTTTAAGTTTACCTGAAGAGGTAACCTCTCTAAAGAAGTCAAGGCAAACATTTTTCCCATAACCTTAAAAACCAAAGTGCGCTCATCAAAAGGAAACTCTTCTGCAATTCCTTTTTTAGTTAAACAATACGTCCTAAAGTCCTCTATGTTCATATACCCAAAACTTATATTGTTGTAGAATCATACACAACAACCTTATCCCATAAATGAGCAGACTCCTCTATAAAAATTAAGTGAGCCTCTTCATCTTGGTATTTTTGTTGATTTTCTACCGATGTAAAAGACACTAATAAACTAAAAGTAAAACTACCATCTACAACATCTCTTGTTGCATTTGGTGCCACCCCAATAAAATTAGTGTTTGCATATTTTGAAGCATCTAAAAACTTACGTAAAGACGTTTTAAATGCTTTTTTATCATCTTCACTATTTGGATTTTTTAACCAAAAATATACGTTATGCACAAATGTTGGCTCAAAATTATTACTATCAACCTTCATAAATATTTTATTTACTTATTTATCTCTTTTTCTATATGCTTAACCTCTTGCTTGTTTTCTATTTTTAAAGCAGAATAATCTAAAGACCAACCAATAGTTTCTACTATTGTCTCTATTAAAAGAATAGCTTCTATAGCTTCTTTACGCGCAGTATCCATCAATCCGCTCACAGGTATCTTCTCTAAAATATGTTCTTTAGCCTCCTTATTAACATTAGTTAAATCTTCAGGTGAAAACGAGTTAAATAATCCGTTTTTAATATCATAAAACTGAAGCTCTGGAGAAACAGACAACACTTCTGGTTCTGGAAAATTTGTAAGCACAATTTTCTTTTTTACATCATCTGCATTTAAAAGAATCTTTTTTAAGTCGTACCCAATTTGAACCTTAGCATTAATAATTACCAATGCCTTTTTTTTACTACTCACCAAGCTCATAAAATGCTCCTTGGTATTATGGTACTGATACACCTCTGCAAAATCTCCTTCTACAGAAATCAACTTACAAACCCTTTTTATCTTTTCTAATAAAACAGTGGACTGTGTATGCGTAACTTCTTTTGTTTTTTTAGTTCTAAAAAAAGAGTACACCCAATACATAAGTATAGCACCCAAAATTAACCCTAAAAAAACCTCTATTAAACTATCCATTTTTTATTTTAAGTATTACTAAAAAGTACTTTGCAACATTGTACTACTCTTCAATTTTGTACAAAACTGGCCTACTAGGGCTTGCATCATTCTCAAAAGGAGCTACTTGCAAATTTAAAAAATATGTACCATCCTCTATAGTATTAGCAACATATATAAATTCTGTTATAGTAGCATTCTCCCTAATTTTACCGCTAAAATTCCAAAAAGCCCTGTGCGAAACCAATAGTCCATTATCTTTTTCCTTGTCTACAGAAGGCAAATCTATAAGTAAATGCTCTACTCCTTTTTCCTTTAAAAAAGCAGCTCCTTCTTCTAACATATAAGGCGGGTTTGTATTAGAGTACTGCGCGTTAATTTTATCTGACAAATTAGGAATTGTACGTATTACAACTGCCTCTCGCTTTTTTTTACCCAAAGCATATTGCAATTGCTTTTTAGAAATTACAAAATCGTCTCCCATTTTTTCTGGAGCTATAGTAATAACCTCTGCTAAAAAGAAAAATTGTTTTAATTTTTGATTTACAGACATAAATTTTTCTGTAATATGACCCGCACATTCTGTATGCGTACCGTGCGCATGCGGATTAAAACTTATATTTTTAAAGTTTACAGATGAACCCTCGCTTACCAAACCAACAAAATCACCATCTGTATGTGGCTCTATAACTGGCGCACCAACATACCAAGCGTTTACATTAGACTCATTACCTTTTAAGGGCATACTAATATCTAACGCATCATTTAAATTTATTGAATATTTTTTTGTTCTTACCGTAATAACTGCCTTCATAAATCTCTTTCTGTATTAATTTTATAAGTTAACAATAAATAAATCTGCTGCTATACCATCACTTAAAAATTTACCTTTTGCTGTTACTAAAAGCGTATTGTTTTTAAGTTGCAACAAACCTTTTTCAATTTTTTTATTTGCTTCTTTTTCTAAATAAACCACATATTTTAACCCAAAATCTTCCTCTACCTTTTGCAGAGAAACTCCCCAAATCGTTCGCAAACCGGTCATAACATACTCATTATACCTATCTACAACAGACAATTCTTCTACTTCTTTAGGCAAATCATTTAAAGCAATGGCTTTAATATATTTAGGATTATTACTCACATTCCAACTTCTACTTTCCCCATTAAAAGAATGTGCAGACGGGCCAACACCTAAATATTTTTTACCCAACCAATATGCAGTATTATTTTTAGAAAAATAGTCTGGTTTTCCAAAGTTAGAAAACTCATAATTTACAAAACCCTCTTTAGCCAATTCTTTTACCAATATTTTATGGTGCTCTTGGGCAACACTATCTTTAACTGGTGCTATTTCTCCCTTTTTTATAAATTTCTCCAAGGCTGTTTTAGGCTCTACCGTTAGCGCATAACTAGAGATATGTGGCAAACCAAAAGACAGAGCTTTATCTATATTTTGCTTCCACTTATTATTACTCATCCCAGGAATACCGTAAATTAAATCTATAGTAATATTAGAAAAATGCCTTGTCGCTTCAATTATACAATCTTCTGCTTCGTTAGCATTATGCGCCCTATTCATCAGTTTTAAATCATCTTCAAAAAAAGACTGCACTCCAATACTAAGTCTATTTACCTTAGAAGCTGCTAATTGTTCAATTTTTAAGGTTGATAAATCATCCGGATTAGCCTCTAAAGTTATCTCTGGATTACCAATAACATTGTAATTAGC
>NZ_JBDVAA010000019.1:0-3159 GCF_039943695.1 Cellulophaga sp.
GCTGGTGTATGTGTCCGCAAGCAACATAATCATATCCTTTTTCAATGGCTAAATTAACAGCAGTTTCTTCAAAATTACTAATATATTTTACAGCACCTTTTACACTGTTTTTAATTCGTTTAGATAAAGAATACTTTTCTCTTCCCATTTTAGATAATCCCCAATTTAAGGCTCTATTTATTAATATTAATAAATCATATCCTTTACCACCTAATTTAGCTAACCATTTAGCATTTGTAATAGAAGCATCAAAAACATCGCCATGAAAAAACCAACCTTTTTTTCCGTCTAAATCTAAAACTAATTTATCAACAATATGTACGTTACCCATAATTGTACCACTAAATTTACGCAGCATTTCATCATGGTTTCCTGTAATGTAATATACTCGTACGCCCTTAGAGGCCATACCAATAATTTTTTTTAAAACTTTCATATGTGAAGATGGAAAGTACCGCTTGCTAAATTGCCAAACATCTACAATATCTCCATTTAATATTAAAATTTTTGGGTCAATACTATTTAAATAAATTAGTATTTCGTCTGCATGACAACCATAAGTACCCAAGTGAACGTCAGAAATAACAGCAACCTCAATTTTTCTTTTCTTCATCTTTACCAGTTTATACAAACTAACCCTTTATATATGAACTGAATATAAACAACTAATGAAAATTTTGTGATGATTTTGTTAAGTGTACATTAAGACATATCTAAATTTTATATTCTGATGCTTATAAATTATCTTTGGAACTTATACATACCAATAAAATAATTAGATGGCAGGAAACACTTTTGGTAACCTTTTTAAGGTAGCAACCTTTGGAGAATCACACGGAGTAGCAATAGGCGGAGTATTAGATGGTTGCCCAGCAGGCATAGAAATAGATCTAGATGCTATACAAACAGAATTAAACCGAAGAAAACCTGGACAATCTAAAATAGTTACACAGCGTAAAGAGCCAGACGAGGTAGAATTTTTTTCTGGTATTTTTGAAGGTAAAACTACAGGGACTCCAATTGGGTTTGCCATACGCAACACCAATCAGAAATCACATGATTACTCGCACATAAAAGACTCGTATAGACCATCGCATGCAGATTATGTGTATGATAAAAAATATGGATTTAGAGATTACCGTGGAGGCGGACGTAGTTCTGCTCGTGAAACTGCTAGTAGAGTAGTAGCTGGTGCAATTGCAAAGCAATTTTTATCTAACATAAAAATTAATGCTTATGTTTCTCAGGTAGGAGAATTAAAATTAAATAAAAATTATACCGAGTTAAATTTAGCAGATACAGAGTTAAACCCTGTACGTTGTCCAGACCAAGATATGGCTGCTAAAATGGAAACATACATTAAGGATATTAAAAAACAAGGAGATACTATTGGTGGTGTTATTACTTGTGTTCTACAAAATGTGCCAATTGGTTTAGGTGAGCCAGCTTTTGATAAATTGCACGCAGAATTAGGAAAAGCAATGCTTAGTATTAATGCTGTAAAAGGTTTTGAGTATGGTAGTGGTTTTAGTGGTGTAGCTATGAAAGGTAGCGCACATAACGACCAATTTAATACAGATGGTACTACAAAAACCAACTTTAGTGGTGGTATACAAGGAGGTATTAGCAACGGTATGGATATTTATTTTAACGTAGCCTTTAAACCTGTTGCCACTATTATACAGCCTTATGAAACAATAGATAAGGATGGTAATATGGTTAAAACTCAAGGTAAAGGTCGTCATGACCCTTGTGTTGTACCAAGAGCGGTCCCAATTGTAGAGGCTATGGCGGCTTTAGTTTTGGCAGATTACACCCTAATAAACAACAGCATTAGGGAATAGTTGATGATTTTTGCATTGAATTATTACTAATAATTGATGTTAAAAATTATTGATTCAATTTTATTTGGAACGTAACAGACCAAAATGGTATATTACTCACAAAATTATTATAAAATAGAAGTATGAAGAAATTGGAGCTGCACTGGCAGATTATGATAGGGATGGTTTTTGGTATCCTTTTTGGTTTTGGTATGGCACAACTTACATGGGGTAAAGATTTTATATTAGACTGGATTGGACCATTTGGACAAATATTTGTAAACCTCCTAAAGTTAATTGCGGTTCCGTTAATACTTGCATCTTTAATTAAAGGAATATCAGATTTAAAAGACATTTCTAAATTTAGAAATATTGGTTTTAAAACCATTGGTATTTATATGTTTACAACGGTTATAGCCATTACTATTGGCCTAGTACTTGTAAATGTATTGCAACCAGGAGAAGGTATTTCTCAAGAAACTATAACAAAATTAACTAATACATATGCTAATGATAGTGGTTTGCAGGGTAAAATTGCAGAAGCGACAACACAAAAAGAAAGTGGGCCATTGCAGTTTTTGGTAGATATGGTACCTAGCAATGCTTTGGCAGCTATGAGTAATAACAAACTAATGCTACAAGTTATATTCTTTACTATTTTTATGGGAATATCTATGTTGTTGGTTGGTGAAAAAAGATCTAAACCTTTAAAAGATTTTTTTGACTCATTAAATGATGTTATTCTTAAAATGGTAGATTTAATTATGCTCGCTGCGCCTTTTGCTGTGTTTGCATTACTAAGTCAGGTTGTAGTTACAGCAGATGATCCAGAAATTTTACAGAAGTTATTATCTTATGCAGGAGTTGTTGTTTTAGGGTTATTACTTATGATAGCTTTTTACTGTTCTCTAGTATATTTTTATACAAAAAAGAATCCTATTTGGTTTTTAAAACAAATGAGTCCGGCTCAATTATTAGCTTTTTCTACTAGTTCTAGTGCGGCAACTTTGCCAGTAACTATGGAAAGGGTAGAAGAGCACATTGGGGTAGATAAGGAAGTATCAAGCTTTGTTTTACCAGTTGGAGCTACAATTAATATGGATGGTACAAGTTTATACCAAGCTGTAGCTGCTGTATTTATTATGCAGGTACTTTGGCCAGAAGGTTTAACTTTTGGCAACCAACTATCTATTGTATTAACTGCATTATTGGCTTCTATAGGTTCTGCAGCAGTACCAGGAGCAGGTATGGTAATGTTGGTTATAGTGTTGGAAGCTATTGGTTTTCCAGCAGATTTATACCCAGTTGCATTGGCGTTAATTTTTGCTGTAGACAG
>NZ_JBDVAA010000020.1:0-55619 GCF_039943695.1 Cellulophaga sp.
ATCCGTTTTTGTCTGAGCACTTAATTGTGTGCTACAAAAAATAATACATAAGGCAATTAAAAAGTTTTTCATAATGACTGGTTTATAAGTTTAAAACAAACCTACAATACAGACATTAATAGAAAAACATAGAATTAGGGAAGTGTACTTTTGAGTGAGTAAAGTTACTTTTTAAGTAATTGCAGAGTTTTAGTACGTTGAATTTTACCAGAATTGGTACGTGTAAATTCTTGTATATAGTAAACATCTTTAGGTATTTCATAAAAAGTAAACACCTCAGATTCTTTTAGTGCAGCTAAAATATCTTCATTTTGTTGCTCACCTTCTATGAGCAAAACAAGCTTGTTTTCTAAAACAGGGTCTGGCAAACTAGATACAAAAAAATCGGTTTTAATATAGTCAGATAATTTAGCTTCAATTTGCTCTGGATTCAATTTTATTCCTCCAGAGTTTATAATATTATCAAACCTACCTAACCATATAAATTCAGATTCTGAAACTAATTCTACTACATCATTAGTTGTTATAATTTGTGTTGATACTTTTGGTGCATCTATTACCAAACAATTACGATTATCTAAAGAAATTTTTACGTTTGGCAGAGTTTTAAATGATGCCGATTTTATTTCTTTTAAAGCAATATGAGTAATAGTCTCTGTCATCCCATAAGTTTCATACAAATGTGTAGAGGCATTTTTTAATTTATCTTTTAAATCTAAAGAAACTGCTGCACCACCAATTATAAGTGTATCTATTATATGTAATTTTTGTAAACTATTATTTACCTGCATAGGAACCATTGCAGAAAACTTGTATTGTTTGCTTATTTTATTTAAAGGATTAGAACTAGGATCTACATAGTCTATTTCTAAACCAAGAACTAATGCTCTAACTAACATCATTTTTCCTGCTATATAAGTTGCTGGCAAACACAACAAAGCACTATCACTTTCTTTTAAATGAAAAAAAGCACCTGTTGCTAAAGCAGAATTAATCATCTGCTTTTTATGTATTATTATTGGCTTAGGTGTACCTGTAGAACCAGAAGTGTGTACAATTAATGTAGGCGAATTAGAAAGCCAATCTTGCAAAAATAAACCTATGGCATTTTCAAAATTATCTTTATTAATTAATTCTAAAGTAAACGCTTTTAGACTATCATAAGAGAAAGAAACACCATTAAGTTTAAATTTAGGATGTATTTTTGTATTAAAATGCATTGTCTGTAAGTTGCTCAGGAGTCAATTCCTCTTCTTTTAAAACTTTACCAGTTAGTTTTTCTTTCCAGTTTGTCCACTTATATTTTTTAGCAAAAAGGAGTATTAATATTGGATATATTACTAAAACAGGTACAAAAATATCCCAACCTAGTTCTGGCTTACTCACATCTACATAAATAGAATCTGTCTGAAAAACGGTCCAATCTGCAGTAACCAACAAAGCTCCAATTAAATTATTAGCAGCGTGAAAACCAAGGGCAAGTTCTAAACCATCATCCATTAAAGTTATAATACCTAAAAAGAAACCTGTACCAATGTAGTACACCATTATACCATAACCAAGTGTTTCTACCTCTGGGTTAGCCATGTGCATAACACCAAATAAAACAGATGTTACAATTAAAGGCACTAGCTTATTACCTGCTAAAATACCCAGACCTTGCATCATATGTCCTCTAAAAAGGTATTCTTCAAAACTGGTTTGTAAGGGTATTAAAAGTATGCTAATAATAGCTAAAGTAATAAAAGGTCCTAGTTTAAAGTTAAAAACAAAATCCTCTGGAGAAAGTACAAAACCTATAGCAAATAAGAATATGGTTAGTAATCCCCAAAAGGCAAAAGAAAAGCCAATACGTTTAAAGTCTATTTTTTTTCTTGCGGTAGTTAAAGATGTTACAGACTGTCCGTGCACAAGTTTTGTCCAACCTAAAACAACCAACAAACCAAAAGCTAAAGGTACTAGGTTAATAGCAAACACAAGGTTTCTGCCAAGTTGCTCTATCATTTTATCCATTAACTCATCTACAGGCACAGGAGAAGCTTTAACAGAGATATAATTAAATATCATTAAAATTATAAAACCTGTAGGAAGAATAAAATACTTCCACATACCTCTTGTTTTTGCTTTTAGTCCTTGTTCTATATACATAAATCTTCTATTAAATTTTGTTGCCAATCTAGGTTATTACGGTAACTAATAGCTCCGTTACTAACCTCCAAAGGACTATTAAAATTGTTGGTATACAAACTACCTGTACCCAAGCCTTGCGGCATTTTACTCTGTAAACTGTAGGTCCATTGTGCAATGGCATTTAAGCCAATATTACTTTCTAAAGCACTTGTAACCCACCAACCAATATTATACTTCTCTGCAATAGTAATCCATTCTTGGCAACCTTTAAAACCACCAACTAGACTAGGCTTTAAAATAATATATTGAGGTTGTATAGTTTGTAGCAGGTTTTCCTTTTTTGTTACACCAAAAACACCAATTAATTCTTCATCTAAAGCAATAGGTAATGGCGTAACGGCACACAAATTTTTCATTTGCGCATAATTACCTTGCTTAATTGGCTGTTCTATAGAGTGTAAGTCTAATTCTGCTAAAATTTTAAGTTTATCTAAGGCATCTTCTTTAAAAGCACCATTAGCATCTACACGTAACTCTATTTCCTCTTTTTTATATTTTTTTCTGATCGATTTTAAAAGCGAAACTTCTTTATCAAAATCTATTGCTCCTATTTTCATTTTAATGCAACTAAAACCGTCTTGTAGTTTTTGTTGTATTTGTTGATGCATAAAAGACTCCTCTCCCATCCAAATTAATCCGTTTATAGGAATTGTAGCTTCTTTGGTTGAAAAATCATTTTTAAATAGAATAAAAGGATTTTCTGCTGCTAAAGATAAAAATGCTTGCTCTAAACCAAATTGTATGCTAGGATACTCTACTAAAACACTCAAAAGAGCATCTAATCCCAAATGAATGTTGTTACACACCCAATATAGCTTTTCTTCATAATTTGGAACATCGTCTATACTTAAACCTCTTAAAATTCCGCATTCTCCAATTCCTGTTTTATTATCGTTTATTAAAATAATAAACCATGTCTCTTTTTGGGTTAGTATACCACGTGACGTACCACTAGGTCTTTTAAAATCTAGAGTGTATTTTTTATAAATTGCTTTCATAAGACTACAGTATTATACTGTAAGAGAATCACCTATTGGCAATAAATGTAGTTGCTTACCGGCTGCTTTAAACTTTTCTACAGCTTTAGCTTCATCAATCTCTATAAAACCAAAGGTATCAAAATGGTAACCTAAAATAGTATTACATTCTACAAAGTTAGATGCTATAATAGCATCATCTACACCCATTGTAAAATTATCGCCTATAGGTAAAACAGCTAAGTCTAATTTGGCAAACATTGGTATAAGTTTCATATCCATAGTTAAGGCTGTATCGCCAGCTATGTAAATACTTTTATTTGCTGATGTAATAATAAATCCGCCAGGAAGACCACCTTCAGAACCATCTGCAAATGAAGATGTATGTATTGCGTTTACATATTTTACGGTTCCAAAATCAAAAGTCCAACTACCACCGTGGTTCATTGGGTGCACTTTTAAACCTTTGTTTTCATAATATGTAGCAATTTCAAAATTACTAACAATTACGGCATTGGTTCTTTTTGCTATGTCTTCTACATCTAAAACATGATCTTGATGCGCATGCGTAACTAATATATAATCAGGATTTAAAGTATCTTTATCTACTTGATTATTATTCTTTGGGTTTCCTGAAATAAATGGATCTACCAAAACAGTTTTGCCTCCAACCTCTAGTAACAAAGTTGCGTGACCAAGAAATGTAATTTTCATAGTATGTTATTTTAGTTCAAATTTATTTAAAATTGAACCAAAAACGAACTCCTTCTACAGATTTATCTATATTAAGTGTAGATTGTAACTGATTTACCAAACGGTTCATTAAACGAATACCCATAGATGACTTTGTTCTTTCGTCTGTATCCTCTGGTAAACCTACACCGTTATCTGTATACTCAAAGTAACCACCAGTTTCTGTGTTTCTTAAATGAATGTATATTTTTCCGTTTTCATCATTATCTGGAAAAGCATATTTAAAGGAATTAGATACAAGCTCGTTTAATATTAAACCAAAAGGGATTGCTCTATCAATATCTAACTCTACACCTTCTGCATCAATGGTAATATTAATGTTATGTCCGCCTTTTTTAAATACAGACTGCACACTGTTTACCAAACTCTCTACGTAGCCTTGCATTTCTATTACCGATAAATCATCATTCTGATATAATTTTTGATGAATTAAAGCCATTGCTTTAACTCTACTTTTACCCTCTTCTAAAGCCATAATTGCAGCCTTACTTTTAGTATTTTTAGTTTGCAAGCTTAACAAACTAGATACCATTTGAAGGTTATTTTTTACTCTATGGTGAATCTCTTTTAAAAGCGAATCTTTTTCTGTTAACTGACTTTCTATAATGTTATTTTGCTTTGCAATAACACGTTGATTTTTAATACTTTTAATATACGCAAATACTAAACCTCCTAAGCCTAATAATGTAAATATTAGTGATATTAAAATAAGACTCATACGCTCATCACTAGCTTGAGCCTCTATTTTTGCATTCTCTAATTCTATCTTTTTTTCGTCTAATCTATCCTCAGAATTTTCTAGTTCTTTTTCAAAAACTGTTGCTATTTGCTGATGCTTTTTTAGCGTTTCATTAACTCTGATAGAATCGTTAATTCTGATATTATTATTTAAATAGAAGTTTGCTCTTCTATAATCGTCCATTTTTTGGTAATAAACCGCTAACAATTGGTTTTTACGCAACACATTAGACACCTCAATTGTTTTTAAGTCATCGTTAATAAGCTCTAAAACCTTGTCTAATTTATTAGTTTGTAAATAACAGTTAGCTAGGTCTAAAGTATTTTCTACAGCGTCTTGAGAATAAACTTCTACATTATTTTCTCTAATTTTTACCAAACTAGAGTCTAACAAAGGTATTGCCTCTTCGTATCTTTTTAATAACATATAGCATTTACCAATGTTACCTTCTATAACTCCTTTTAACAGCACTCCTTTTACCAATTCATCTTCAGTCTTTGGTCTTGCTATTGTATCTAGATATGTGTTTATAAATTTACGTGCTTCTTGGTATTTTTCTAGTGCTACTTGTGATGATTTATCTAACCTTAAAAAATCTCCAATTTTGTTATTATAAACAGCTTGCCCGTAATAGTCTTGACTAATAACAACATTGCTTTTTTCTCTTATATACTCACTTCTTGCTTTTTGATAAAGTCCTTGATCTGCATATATATCAAAGAATGAAATATTATCTGCTAAACCTAGTTCCTTTTTTTCTTTACGTATTGCAATTTGCTTTTCATATAATTTAAGTTGAGAATAATTCTCATCCATAATATCTAAAAGAGCACTTTTAAGCGTATCACTTAGCTTTGTTTTATCAATATACAACTCGTTGGTAATTGCAATACTTTTATCATACTGAACTAAGTCTTGGTGTATGTGAGCTTGTAATATTCTATAATATTCTACAGAACCATCATCTGGAGCATTTTTTGCCTTTGTTAGCATAGAGTCTATACGCTCTAACCACTCATAACTAGAGTTTTCTTTATACCTATTTGGTGTTTTATAAAAGTATGCAAACTTGTCTTTTGCAGACGGAATT
Organism: Cellulophaga sp.; assembly: GCF_039943695.1. Classification (NCBI taxonomy): domain Bacteria; kingdom Pseudomonadati; phylum Bacteroidota; class Flavobacteriia; order Flavobacteriales; family Flavobacteriaceae; genus Cellulophaga; species Cellulophaga sp. Next base: position 5,750 of record NZ_JBDVAA010000020.1, read on the forward strand.
TTAACAAAGCTATCCAAAACAGTTTGTTGTAACTCTATATCTTGTGCTACAGAGGTATTAGTAATTGCAAGTAAAAAAAATAATACTGTTACACATATTTTTGTAGAAAATACGCTGGTGTTAGTTTTTAAAGTGTACTCTATGTTTTTATTGTTACTTAAAAATTCAGCAATTTTTGTAATCATATTAGGGGTCTATTATAAAAAAATTTTGACTTACTTGGGTATAAGTAAAAGAGTGAATTGCCCTAAAACGCTCTTTCTTCTTAAGTTTTTGTTAAACTATAGGGCAAGTTATGATTTTCTTAATAATTATAAGCTCAAAATAGCAAAAATAATAAGGCAAAACTGCTTAAAATGTATAAATGAACCGTAGTTATGTAAGAATGGTAATATATTATTTAATATTACAAGGTTTCACTAAATATTAGCAACAAAAAAGCCTTGCTAGAAAATTAGCAAGGCTTTGTAATATATTTTAGAGTAACTAAGAGTTCATTGAAGAAATAATAAACTCTTTAAATTCTTTTGATATAGGGATTAACTTATCATTAATCATAACATCTTTGGAGTTCACAGCACCAATATGATCTACATTAACAATGTAAGATTTGTGAGCTCTATAAAACTTGTCTCTAGGTAGTTTTTCTAAATAATCTTTTAGTGGTGATCTAACTAGGAATTTTTTATCTGCAGTGTTTACTTCTAGGTATACGTTATCAGCTTTTATAAACTGTATATCTGTAAAGTTTATTCTGTAATATAAATGCTGCTTTTTAACAAAAATAGAATCCTTTAATACAGAATTGGACATTGGCTTTTCTACATCATCCTCTGTAAGACCTTGTTTATCTAAATAATTAAAGTTAGATAATGCAATTTCTATTGACGTATATAAATCTTGTTGCTCAAAAGGTTTTACTAAATAACCATTTGGCTTAACAACTTTTGCCTTTTCTACTGTAGCTCTATCAGAGTTAGATGTTACAAAAATAAATGGTATGTTATAATTGTCTCTAATATGCTTACCTAAATCTATACCGGTTTTGTCTGATGCTAGTATGATATCTATAAGAACTAAATCTACCTCTGTTGTTCTTAATACTTCTTCCGCTTGCTCGTATACAATTACGTTACCAACTATTTCATAGCCAATTTCTTCTAGCATAGATTGCATATCATCTGCTATAATAACGTTATCTTCTACAATTAATATTTTTATGGGTTTTTCCAATTCTGTTGGTTTTATAATGGACTTTATCTATGCTAATTTACAAAAAATTATTAAAACTAAAATAAAACAAAATAGCGAATAAAAAACTGCTTAAGGCTACTATTTTGAGTTCTGGATCCATTGTTGATGAATCCTTCATTTTTAAAACTTTTATAAAGTGTTTAGCAATAGGGATATAAGCTAATATCCACAGAAAGTTTAAAAAATTTGTATAATTATATACCGTAAAACACAATACGCATATAAAGCTAGTTATAAGTATTGAATAATGGTATCTTTTTCCGTTTAAAAAACCCATTTTAACTACAATCGTGTTTTTTCCTGAGTTTTTATCAGAAACAATATCTCTTAAATTATTTAAGTTAAGTACAGCTACACTTAGCAACCCTATGGTAACTGCCGGTAAAATAGTTATTATATACAAAGACTTTGTAAGCAAAAACATAGAACCAAGTACACTTACAAGTCCAAAAAAGATAAATACAAAAACATCTCCTAGACCTCTGTAGCCGTAGGCAGATTTACCAACAGTGTATTTTATTGATGCCCAAACAGCAAAAACTCCTAGTAAAAAAAATATTCCTATATAAATAAGGCTATCTGTTGTAAAAGCAGATAATATTAATGCTATTATTAAAAAAAGACTAATTGCAATAGCAACTATAATTCCTTTTTTAAGTTCCTTACGGCTAAGTATACCACTTTGCAAGGCACGTTTTGGACCTATTCTATCATCATTATCTGTGCCTTTAACGCCATCTCCATAATCATTAGCAAAATTAGATGTTACCTGTAAGGCAACAGTAGTTAAAAGTGCTAATACAAAAATGGTAATATTGGCAAAACCATAAAAACTAGCTAAAGCATAACCAACAATAATTCCGGAAATAGATAATGGTAAGGTTCTTAACCTGGCTGCATTTACCCAAGCTTTTAATTTCATTCTTAGTTAGGATTCTCTATTTTTAGTCTTTTGCCATCTTTATATGAAGCAACAAAAGCATCTTCAAAACCCATTTTTACAAGCTGTAACCTAAAAGTTCTTGCTTCTTCAATAGTTTCAAAATTTCCAATAGAATATGTATAAAAAGGGTTATTCTTTACAAATAATGTATTTGCTAAAGAGTTAGACACCAATGTGACATTGTTGTCTACAAATGTTTTTACTTGTACAGAATAAATTGTTTGTTTTTCTAGAATATTACGAGCTAAATAAAAATCATTAACAAAGTTTAATTCTTCGTTTTGCTCTTTTAGGTTATTTATACGAGATTTAATAACATCTAAACTATCTATAGAAACTAAAATATTATTATTCTCTTCTGTATTAAAAGCTCTTGCTCTTGTAGATAAACCTGCTGAAAAAGAAGTAAACACCAAAGTACCAAGAAAAAATACAGCCGCAATTACACCTAAGACATTACGCTGCCTTCTCTTCCTCTTTAATTCTTTATTTTTATATTTAATTTGATCTAATAAACGTTCGTTCATTAATTGAGCCTTATCAATATCTTTGTGTAGCTCTAATAAATCTACTTCTTCAATAAATGGCATATTTTAAATTTACAGGTTGGTTAATGTTTGCTTATAGTTATATGGTCTATGCAATTTAACGTTTTTTAAACTAAAATAAAATATTGTAGTATTTAATTTAAGGCACAATATTACTATTGTAAGTTTAATTTTACAAACTAACTCCTAATTATTTAAATCAAATATATTCCGTCTGGTTTAATTTCTATTCTACGTTCTCTGTACAATGTTCCAATTCCTTTTTTAAAGGCCTTTTTACTTAGCTGTAGTTCTCTTTTTATATCTTCAGGATCAGATTTATCATGTAAGCCTAAAAAGCCTCCATTATCCTTTAATTTTTCGTAAATAGTATTAGCCGTTGGCTCTAAAATTAAATGCCCTAGAGGTTGTAGAGAAACATCAATTTTATTGTCTGGTCGTATGTTTTTAATATATCCTATTTGTTTATCACCAATTGCTATATCTTTAAATACTTCATTAGCATACACCAAACCTTTATGCAGGTTATTAATTATTACTTCCCAACCAAGATCGGTTTTACGAGTAAATAATACATTTACCTCATCATTATTCTCTACAGTTAACTCTTCGTTAGATAAAAACTTATCTAATTTATTAGATGCAACCAACCTATCTGTTTGCTCATCTAAATAACAATAAACAATATACCATTGATTGTCTACCATTTTAGTTCGTTGTTCTCTAAATGGCACTAATAAATGCTTCTCTAGTCCCCATTCCATAAAAGCACCAAAGTTATTAACCTCAGCTACACGCAACAAATGAAAATCATTACGAATAATGTATGGTTTTAATGTTGTTGCAATAGGTCTCTCATCATAATCTAAATAGCAGAATACAGTAAGCATATCTCCTATTTCAAAATTCTCTGGCACATATTTATTTGGTAACAAAACATCGTTACCGTCTGTATCTCCTAAAAACAAACCAACACTGGTATCTCTTAATATTTCTAAAGAGTTGTATTTTCCTAATTCCATTTTACTATTATATACTACAAAAGTACAGTAAAAAAAAGAGGCTACCTTACTTAGGTAGCCTCTTTTACATAATTTATTAAAATCTATTTATTGTAAACAGACTCCTTTTTAAAATGTTGTGCTAATTTGTAATACACAACAGCTCTATGTTTGTTTCTGTTAGAAGCACCGTATTTATCCATAACAGCTTTAATACCTTCCATTAACTTAGGATCATCACTCATCCCTAACTTTTTCATTAAAAAGTTTTTCTTCACTGTTTCTAATTCTTTTTCATCTGAACCAGATACTTTAGAAGAATCTTTATTATAAATAGACGGACCTAAACCAATAGTTACTTTTGTTAATAAATCCATATCTGCAGTTTCTCCAAATTTATCTTTTAAATCCGCTGCATACTTTGTAATTAAATCATCTCTTTGACTCATAATTTTAATGTTCTTTTGTATAGTTAATGTTAATAATGCTTCTAAGATATAAAATCAAAATAACTAAGCAAAATTTTATTGTTTATTATTCTAGGTGTTTTCACCTCTAATAATTTTGCTTTATCAGATTCATTGTAAAAATCTTCTAAATGTTGCTTTAACGTTTGTTCGTCCTCAGCCAACTTATAATCAACACCATACATAGTACACAAATTAGAAATTTCTAAATTATGAGCGGTTTCAAAATATGTTTTATAATTTTCTGTTTCTTCTTGCCCTGGTAGAATCCTAAAAATACCTCCACCACTATTATTTATTACAATTATTCTAAAATTAGGTTTTACATAATTGTTCCAAAGTGCATTGCTATCATACAAAAAGCTTAAATCTCCTGTAACCAGTAACGTTGGCTTTTTGTTATAGATTGATGCACCTACGGCTGTAGACGTACAACCATCTATACCACTAGTTCCTCTATTACAATATACCTTTAGCGTATTTTTTAAAGGAAATAACTGCGCATACCTTACCGTAGAGCTATTAGATAAATGTACTTGGTATCCATCTGGTATGCTTGGTAATATGTTTGAAAAAGCTAGCATATCTGAAAACTCAATAGTCTTTAAGTAAGCATTACGCTTTTCTTCATAATTCTCTTTTACTTTAGACCATTTAGCAAAGTACGTACTGTCTACAAACTTTGTCTTATCTAAAAAAGTATTAAAAAACGTATTTGTGTCTACTTTAAAGTGATGAGACAAACTAAAGAATGTATTGTATGCCTTTTTACCATCTATATGCCAATGGTGTTTAGGCTTATAATTGCGTAAAAAATGTTTTATTTTTTTTGATACTACTAACCCGCCAAAGGTTAATAACATATCTGGTCTTAGTGCAGAAAATAACTCTTCTTTATTCTCTGATTTTTCAATAGGAGCTAAAATGCTATCTATACTATTAAAAAATGTTGGATGGTGTATATTAGATGTTGTTTCTGTAAATACAATTACAGATTCATCTTCTGCCAATTCATCTAAAAACTGCTGTTCTACTACATTTGGCTTATTAACACCTACTAAAATCATTTTTCTAGTAGACGTATTCCATATAGAAGCAAAATCATCTAAGCCAGAACAAGTTTTTGGCATAATATCTTCTTCTTCCTTTACTGTAGGATATACACAACTATGCTCCTCTGTATTATACAAAGGCTCCTCTAAGGGCACATTAATATGTACTGGAGCAAACTCCTGCATAGCATAATCTATAGCATTTTCTAACTCAACGCCATTGTAAACATTAATATTTTTTTGTTGCTCTTCTATTGTTTTTTTAGAAGACAATATAGACTGTCCAAATTTCTCAACTGTTTCAGTAGCATGGGAAACATCTTGCTTTAAATTGGCTTGGTAACCAATATGGTTTTTAAAAGCATCCTCTTGCCGTATTGTTTGTCCGTCTCCTATGTCTATTCTATAACTTGGCCTATCTGCAGAAATTACAAGTAAAGGAATATCACTATAATAAGCCTCTGCTACCGCTGGGTAATAGTTAAGCATAGCACTACCAGAAGTACATACTACAGCTACAATTTTACCCGTATTTTGTGCAATACCTAGTGCAAAAAAAGCAGCACAACGCTCATCTACTATACTATAACACTTAAAATACGGATCTTCTGTAAACCCAATAGTTAATGGTGCATTTCTAGAACCTGGTGATATTACAATATCTTTAACCCCTTTAGCCTTACAATGCAGTATTACAGATTGGGCAGTAGGTATGCTAGAGTATCTCAAATTATAAGAATATTTATTAGTAATTTAATTATGCAAAAGTACATCCTAAAGCATAGTTTACCCAATTATTTTAAAATAATACGCAACATAGTTCCACTTTTAGCAACAGTTTCTTCCCATTCCTTTTCTGGGTTAGACCCAATGGTAATACCACCACCTACGTATACTTTAACGGCGTCATTAGTAAGTTCTGCACAGCGTAGATTAACGTATAAATTACTAACCTTAGTTATTGCAGAATATGCTCTGTTTTCTATATTTCGCTTTGTTTTTGCCCTATATTGCTCTTTACTAAAGTTTAGTTCTCCTAAAAAACCAGTATAAAAACTTCTTTTATAACTTTCGTTTTCTAATATAAACTCTTTAGCTTTTTGCTTAGGCAAACCACAAGTAGCTGGCGTAGGATGTAGTGCATCTAAAATATCTTGTAAGTTGTTTTGCATTACTCCCGTTATTTTGGTGCGTAAATGCCATAATTTGCCTGCTCTTACAGATGCTACTTCTGTAGCTTTTAAATTAGTTACTTTATCTGCCAGTTCTTTTTTAATAAACTGCGTAACAACATCCTGCTCATTATATTCTTTTTCTCCCCAAACTGGCTCCTGTCCTTTTTTATATACTTGAGTACCTGCTAAAGACGAAGTCTCTAAACGCTGGTTATTTGTTTTTAGCAATACTTCTGGTGTTGCCCCCAGCCACATTCCTACTTTAGGATGATACCACAAATAACAAAACGCAGTATTATAAGTAGCCAATAACTCTTTAAATAACTGTAAAGGCTCTTTTTTACTTGTTTTTTTTATACTGCGAGACAAAACAACTTTTGTTAACAATCCTTCTGAAATTGCAGCTACACCACTTTTTACAAGTGCAATATGTGCTTCTTTTTCTTTTTGGGTTGATGAAATAACTACATCACCATCTACAGTAGAAGTTGTTTGTTCTTCTACATTGTAGTTTGATGTTATAACAGTTGTGTTAGGTATTATGATTGATGCCGTAGTACTATCAAACGGAGCAAATACAAAACCAGACTCCTGATAGTCTTTTACGTGGTGTAATACAGTATCTTGCTGTAAAACAGCTGTAACTACAGCTTCATTTGGTTTTCTGTAAACTACAAAAGGCTTTTGGTTATTAAGCTGCGCTTGTAGTTGTTCAAAAAAATGATTCATTTAATTACTTTTTTCTTGGTAAAGAAATAGTTGTTAACTTACATAAAGACACCAATTCTTCAGCATCATTAGTAACTCTAATTTCCCATAGCTGCGTAGTTCTTCCTCTATGTATAATACTAGCTTTAGCATACACATTACCATCCTTAACGCTCTTAACGTGGTTTGCAGTAATTTCTAAACCACGTACAAAATATTCTTTTCCATCTAAAAAAATATAAGACGCTGCACTACCAACACTTTCTGCTAATGCTGCTGTTGCTCCGCCATGTAAAATACCATCTGGTTGGTATACCTTTGGCGTTACTGGCATTTTAGCAACTAAAAAATTCTCACCAACTTCTACATACTCTATATCTAATGTTTCCATTAGCGTATTCTTAGAGTTTTCATTACAAATACGTAGTATTTTTTCTTGAAATTCGTTCATCTTCTATTTTTTTGTAAAAATAACCAATCCAAATACAACAAAAGCCATAACTTTAAATTTTGATTTTTATACCTATACAAACAATAGTTTATGCAGCTTACAGAAAAAGAAGTAACTTATACTACAACTAACTCTTACGCTACTCTTAATGCCTTAACCAAGGATACTAAAAACGTATGGCTTGTATGTCACGGAATTGGTTATTTAAGCAAATATTTTCTACGTTACTTTAAAGAACTTAATACCAAAGAAAATTACATAATTGCACCACAAGCACCATCTAAATATTACTTAAACAATAAGTTTACCCATATTGGCGCAAGTTGGCTTACTAGAGAAAATACCGTTGCAGAAACAAAAAATATTATAACATATTTAAACACCGTTTATCAAACAGAAAACATCCCTGAACATACTAATTTTATTGTATTAGGGTATTCCCAAGGAGTATCTGTTGTTACAAGATGGTTAGCTCAGGAAAAAATTAAATGCAACCACTTTGTGTTATATGCTGGTACTGTGCCAAAAGAACTCTCTAAAGAAGACTTTACTTACCTAAGTGATAATAAAACAAAAACTACTTATATAGTGGGTGATGAAGATGCTTATTTTGATGATGATCGCAAGCAGTTAGAAAAAATAAGAATTAAAAACATTATAGACCCTAACACCAACTTTATAACTTTTAAGGGGGTACACGAAGTAAAAAAAGAAATAATAAATTCTTTAGTAGAATGATACATACTATAAACAACTTAGAGGACAACACCGTACAACTAATACCTTTACAACAAAAACACATAAGCTTGCTATGGCCTACTGCACAACAAGTAGATTTGTATAAATATGGTTCTAATGATGTATCTACCATAGAAAAATTAACCAATTATATAACTACAGCATTAGAGGCTAAAAATGCAATTGCCTTTCTTATTTTTGATAAAAGAACCTCAGCATATATTGGTTCTACTCGTTTTGGCAACATTGACTATAAAAATAAAGTTTTACATATTGGGTGGACATGGATTTCACCTGCTACGCAAGGAACAGAACTAAATCATAAAATGAAATACCTAATGCTTTCCTATGCTTTTGAAAAATTGAAATTTGAAAAAGTAGAGTTTCGTATAGATGAAAGAAATATAAAATCTAGAAAAGCTGTTGAAAAACTTGGAGCTTCTCTTGAAGGTATTTTAAGAAAAAATGTAATCACAAAAGATAATTTTAGACGTAGCTCTTGCTGTTATGGTATTTTAAAAGAAGAATGGCCTACTATTAAACAAAAGTATTTTAACAAATAAAACTATTTCTTAATCTCCTCTTCTACTGCTTGCAACTCTTCTGGATAATACTCTATCTTACGTGTAGTATACGTATTGTCTGGTGATATTACCTGTTTAATCCAGTTTCCTTTATCACCGTCAAACTGGTGCATATAGGTTATTTCTTTAGTTGTTTTACCTTTTGTTACTGTTATCTTATCTATAACTAGTTCTTCTGGCTTGTAGGTGTAAGTTTCTTTTTTATCAAAAACAAATTTAGACTCTGTAGCATCTGGTACAAAGTAATCTTTATAAATAATAGTACCATTTTCTTTACTAACTACTTCCTCTGCCTTTAAAGGTTTGCCATCTAAGAATTGCTTGGTTAAAACCGTTTTTATTTTTTCGTTTTTTGTATTTGTCTTGTATGATTCTCTAACAGATTTTAAAATTTTTCCGTTTAAGTAGAATGCTTGTTCCTTTTCGTTATCTGTAGTAGTGTACCTTATTGTGGTTTCATCTACCTCTTCATTATTAATACGCTTAATTACTATTAATTTGTCATCAGCATCAAACTCATACTCATACTGGTCTAAAAACTTTTTACTGTATGTAAGTATCTTCTCTGTAATATGTTTGTTGTTGGTAGTATCTATTTTAAAAATATGAGCTATAGATGTGCTTTTATCAAAAACACCATCTCTATAGTTTTCTAGACGTTTTTCTAAAATCTCGTTGTTCTTGTACCTGTAGTATGTTATACTGTAATCTTGGTCTGTATAACGCGTAATAGATTTATTTAGCTTTCCATCCTTATTAAAGTAAAATTCCTCTTTACCGTACTTAGTAATTACGATACTTTTTTTAACATTACCAACTAAATTAAAATCTGCTTTTGTAAAAATACGTAACTCTTGTGCGCCTATAGAAAAAGGCAATAAGAAAATAGCTAATAAGTACAGATGGTGTTTGGTTAACGTCATACTCCAAAATTAGGTTATTTATTAGTTATAAAAAATTAAATGGAAGGTAAAACATTACTTTTAATTACTAAAAAACCCACTAAAAATTAATTTAGTGGGTTTTTATATGGTAAGTTAAAAATGTTACTTTACTTCTTCAAAGTCTACATCTTCTACATCATCACCTTCTTTTGCTTCTGCACCAGCATCTGGTCCTGGAGCTGCACCGCCTTGAGCTTCTGCTTGGGCTTTGTACATTTCTTCAGAAGCACCTTTCCAAGCTTCGTTTATTTTATCTAAAGCCGGAGTAATAACTGCTAAGTCTTTAGTTTCGTAAGCTTTTTTCAATTCTTCTAAAGCTTCTTCTACTGGTTTCTTATTGTTATCAGAAATTTTATCTCCAAACTCTTTTAATTGCTTTTCTGTTTGGAAAATCATTCCGTCTGCTTCATTTAATTTATCAGCAGTTTCTTTAGCTTTCTTATCTGCTTCTGCATTAGCTTCAGCTTCAGCTTTCATTTTCTTGATTTCTTCTTCAGTTAAACCAGAAGAAGCTTCAATTCTAATGTCTTGCGTCTTGTTAGTAGCTTTATCTGTAGCAGATACTTTAATAATACCGTTAGCATCAATATCAAAAGTTACTTCAATTTGTGGAGTACCTCTTTGTGCTGGTGGAATACCATCTAAGTGAAAACGACCTATTGTCTTGTTATCATTAGCCATTGGACGCTCACCTTGTAAAACGTGTATTTCTACAGATGGCTGATTGTCTGCTGCCGTAGAGAATACTTGAGACTTTTTAGTTGGTATTGTAGTGTTAGCTTCAATTAACTTAGTCATTACACTACCCATAGTTTCAATACCTAAAGATAATGGTGTAACATCTAATAATAATACATCTTTAACATCACCAGTTAATACACCACCTTGGATAGCTGCACCTACTGCAACAACCTCATCTGGGTTAACCCCTTTAGATGGTTTTTTTCCAAAGAATTTCTCTACAGCTTCTACTACTGCAGGAATACGTGTAGAACCACCTACTAAAATAATCTCATCAATATCACTCTTAGATAAACCTGCAGATTTTAATGCAGACTCACAAGGAGCTATTGTTCTTTTTACTAAATCATCAATTAACTGATTAAATTTAGCTAACGTTAACGTACGTACCAAGTGCTTAGGACCAGAAGCCGTAGCTGTTACGTATGGTAAATTAATTTCTGTTTGTGCAGAAGAAGACAATTCAATTTTAGCTTTTTCAGCAGCTTCACGTAAACGTTGTAATGCCATAGCATCTTCACGTAAGTCTATGCTTTCTTCGCTTTTAAATTCATCAGCTAACCAATCAATAATTTTTTGGTCAACATCATCACCACCTAAGTGTGTATCTCCGTCTGTAGATAATACTTCAAAAACACCATCACCTAATTCTAATATAGATACATCATGTGTACCACCACCAAAATCAAATACTACTATTTTCTGGTCAGTATCTTTTTTATCCATACCGTATGCTAAAGAAGCAGCAGTAGGTTCGTTAATAATACGCTCTACTGTTAAACCAGCAATTTCACCAGCTTCTTTTGTAGCTTGTCTTTGCGCATCATTAAAGTATGCAGGAACTGTAATTACAGCTCTAGAAACATCTTGTCCTAAGTAATCCTCTGCTGTTTTCTTCATTTTCTGAAGAATCATTGCAGATAATTCTTGTGGAGAATATAAACGACCATCTATATCAACTCTAGGTGTATCGTTATCTCCCTTTACTACGTTATAAGGTACTCTATCTGCTTCTTTATTAGACTCAGAGTATTTGTTACCCATAAAACGTTTAATAGAATATATGGTTTTAGTAGGATTTGTAACCGCTTGCCTTTTAGCAGGGTCACCAACCTTAATTTCTCCACCTTCTACAAATGCAATCACAGATGGTGTTGTTCTTTTACCCTCTGCATTTGGAATCACAACCGCTTCATTTCCTTCCATTACAGAAACACAAGAATTGGTTGTTCCTAAATCTATACCAATAATTTTACTCATATTATATTACTTAAATAATTAGCGTTTATATTTTTTAATTTTGATAATACAATGACAAACAATATGCCAAGCAAACAAAATATGACAAGGTGGCAGTACACATTTTTCATTTTATTTTAATACTTTTATTTTGGCTGATGACACACAACCACTATAAATAAACAAATACCACAAAAAGGTTTAATATATGATTCCAAAATGTATATTTGTCCGCAGTAATAAAACGTTTTCGTAAATGGAATGTATCAGTGTTTTTGATATGCTTAAAATTGGTGTGGGACCATCTAGTTCGCACACACTTGGACCTTGGAGAGCTGCAGAGCGTTTTCTGCAAGAACTACAAGAGATTCACTCTATAAATAGTGTTAAAACTATACACACAGAATTGTATGGTTCATTATCCTTAACTGGTAAAGGTCATGCAACAGATTTAGCCGTAATGCTAGGCCTTTCTGGTGAAGACCCCGTAACTATGCAAGTGCAAAATATAGGGACTATTATAAATACTATAAAAGAGACCAGCAAATTATTGCTCCTTGGCAAATATGCTATTACATATAATATTACAGAACATATTGTTTTTTTAAAAACATCTTTGCCATTTCATGCAAATGGTATTAAATTTTCTGCCACTTTGGACAATGGTAGTACTTATGAAGACACTTTTTACTCTATTGGTGGTGGTTTTGTTGTAAAAGAAGAAAGGGTTCACGCTAAAGAAAACATACAAGTATTTAAAACTTTTCCGCATCCAGTAAATTCTGGTGTTGCTTTATTAGAACATTGTAAAGCTGGTAACAAAACAATATCTGAAATTGTTTTAGAGAACGAGCTATCATTACGTACACCGGAACAAGTAGATACCGATTTAAAAGCTGTCTGGGACACAATGTTAGAGTGTATGCATATTGGCTGCCATACTCAAGGTACTTTACCTGGCGGATTAAATGTACGTAGACGTGCTTTTGATATGCACGAAAAACTTAAAGGAGAACTACCTTATAATTCTCCTGAAGAATGGCTACAAACCATACGTAAAACCGAAGTTAAGTTTAGACAAATATTAAAATGGGTTAGTTGTTTTGCATTAAGTGTAAACGAAGTTAACGCATCTCTTGGTCGTGTTGTTACTGCACCAACTAATGGTAGCGCTGGTGTTATACCTGCGGTATTAATGTATTATATGGTAATAGAAAATCACGAAGCAGATTTTAATCACATTAAAAAGTTTTTACTAGTTGCTGGTGAAATTGGTAGTTTATTTAAAAAAGGAGCTACTATTTCTGCTGCTATGGGAGGTTGCCAAGCAGAAATTGGAGTGTCATCTGCAATGGCAGCTGGTGCTTTAACCGAATTACTTGGTGGTACCCCAGAACAGGTTTTAATGGCCGCAGAAATTGCTATGGAACACCATTTAGGCTTAACTTGTGACCCTATTGGTGGTTTGGTACAAGTACCGTGTATAGAACGCAACTCTATGGGAGCTATTAAAGCTATAAATGCTGCAGAATTAGCATTAGATTCTGACCCTGCAAACGCTAAGGTCCCAATAGACAAGGTAATTAACACTATGTGGGAAACCGCAAAGGATATGAATTCTAAATACAAAGAAACATCTACAGGCGGTTTAGCTGTTGGTGTATTTTTAAGTGATTGTTAAATAATAAATTAAAAATTGATTGTTATGAGAACTACAATACAACGCAAGATAAACAGTGTATCTAAATTTTTATTTTTTTTAGTGTCTGTAGTCGGAATTGCGCAAACTGAAAAAACCGTCCCTGTATTTAAAGATGGTGAAGCACAAATTGTAGAAGGTTTTAGCAATCCTGATAAATGGATAAGACACGATTTATTTGTAGAGACTACTTTTGATACTGATGGCGATGGCAAATTAGATCGCATGCACGTTAGCGTTACTAGACCAGAGCAAACTTCTACTGAAGATTTAAAACTACCAGTTATATTGTGCTCTAGTCCGTATTACGCAGGCACAGCTACTGGCGCTGAGGAAGGTTTATTTTGGAATGTAAAGCATGAACTTGGAGAAAAAGCACCAGAACGTTCTCACCCAGAAGTAAAACGTAGAGGACAACGCCCAATAATATCTAACTCACATATACAAAAATGGGTTCCTAGAGGATATATAGTTGTACATACATCTGCTCCTGGAACAGGTTTTTCTCAAGGTGCACCAACAGTTGGTGGCCCAAATGAAGCTCTTGCTCCAAAAGCGGTTATAGATTGGCTTTGCGGACGTGCTAAAGGCTACGCATCTCCAGATAATAACGAAGAGGTTAAAGCTTTTTGGTCTACTGGTAAAGTAGGTATGACAGGAACATCATACAATGGGACAATTCCGCTTGCTGCTGCAACTACTGGTGTAGCTGGTTTAGAGGCTATAATACCTATTGCACCAAACACATCATCATACCACTATTATCGTTCTAATGGTTTGGTTAGAAGTCCTGGAGGTTACTTGGGTGAAGACATAGATGTTTTGTATGATTTTATACACAGTGGAGACCCTGAAAAACGTGCTTACAATAATAAAACCATTAGAGACACAGAGCTTAGAAATGGTATGGATAGGGAAACTGGAGATTTTAATGATTTTTGGGCTGGTAGAGACTACCTAAATAAAATGGCTCATATGAAAGCTGCTTTATTAATGTCTCATGGCTTTAACGACTGGAATGTTATGCCAGAACATAGCTACCGTATTTATAAAGCTGCCACAGAAAAAGGCTTGCCTACGCAAATATACTACCACCAAAACGGACACGGCGGACCACCACCAATAAAAATAATGAACCGTTGGTTTACACGTTATTTACACGGTGTAAAAAATGGTGTGGAAAATGACAAAAAAGCGTGGATTGTTCGTGAACATGATACTCAAGACAACCCTACTCCCTATGATGCATACCCTAATCCTAATGCTTCTGACATTACTCTGTATTTAAAAAACGGAGCTCCTACACAAGGAAAATTAGTTTTAGAGCCTACAAAAAAGCAAGCTCCAGAAACTTTAATAGATGACCATAACATTGCTATGGAAGATTTAGCGCAAGCTGCTTCATCAAAAAACAGGTTAGTATTTACTACACCTACACTAACAAATGATGTTCATATATCTGGATTAGCATCTATTACCATAAAACTTGCAAGTAGTAAACCTGCTGCAAACTTATCTGTAGCTTTAGTTTCTTTACCTTGGAACACAACTGAAGGTGCTGTTATTACAGATAATATTATTACTCGTGGTTGGGCAGATCCTCAAAATCACAAATCTATTTCTGAGAGCAAGCCTTTAAAACCTGGTAAATTTTATACTATGACATTTAATTTTCAGCCAGATGACCAAATAATAAAAGCAGGACAACAGATAGGATTAGTTGTGTTTTCTAGCGATAATCAATTTACTATTTTACCTAAACCTGGAACAGAATTATCTGTAGATACTAATAACACAAAAATTACTTTACCAATTGTAGGCGGACAACAAGCATACAAAAAAGCGGTAAACTAATAACAACTATGGAAGATAGAAATTCGCTTACATTTAAAGGTTTTTTAAAAGTAATGTCTGTTATGCACATTGCTTTTTCTGGCGGACTAATACTATTTACAGCAATATTATATTTTCAACAAGAAAAATGGACATTTAGTATTCCTGTAAGTAGTATACATATTGTAATTACTCCTATTGTTGCCATTACAGGCATTTTTTTAGGTAATTACATTTTTAAAAAGAAAATTGAACCCGTTTTAGGTAAAAAATCTTTAAAACAGAAACTAGAGGTTTATCAATCTGCATTATTAACCAAATATGCTTTTATAGAAGGTGCTGCCTTTATTAGTTTGCTTTTTGCTTTATACAACAGTAATTTATTTTACTTATTTATTACTATCGCTGTTATTATTTACTTTTTATTTTTAAGACCAACAAAGGATAAAATTAAAAAACAACTACAACTTAAAGGAGAACAAAAGGAACAGTTTAAAAGAGAAAATGATGTAATAACTTAACATTAATTACACCCTTTTTTACGTCTTGTATCTATTAGATAAATAATTTTCCACTTACCTTTATCCTTAAATAATTGAAAAGAATTTACACCACAGTGACTAAATTTTCCATTTAACCAAAATTCATACTCTGTCCAAGCATTGGCCATATCTCCATCTACCTTGATACTATAAGAGGTTAGCTTTTCTCTAAAATTTACTTCTTTAGGTATGCTTACAATGTTTTTTATAAAATCTGAATAATTCTCTGTTTTTAGAACTGTATTACCATCTTTATCTACCCCTATAGTTTGTAATATAACAGTGTTAGTAGCTACCGCTTTTAATTGCATAGAATCTTGCTTATGAAAAGCATCAAAAAACAAGTTTATTGTATTTTTAACATCAACTTCATTAGCTTGTGCAGATACAAAAACATTAAATAAGATTGTAAATACGAGTAAAATATTTTTCATCATATTAATTTTTATCAATTTATAAAAAATATATCACATTCTTAAGTTTGATAAACGCCATAATTCTTAATCTTTTTTCATAATTTTAGACCATCTAAACTAAATAAACTTACAATGTCAGTTGCCAAAAAAGAATACAAGAGAGTTACTGTAAAGTCGCTCATAGATATGAAAAAAAACGGAGAACGTATCTCTATGCTTACTGCTTATGATTACTCTATGGCTAAAATTATAGACGATGCCAATGTAGATGTAATTTTGGTTGGTGATTCTGCTAGTAATGTAATGGCTGGTCATGAGACTACATTACCTATTACTCTAGACCAGATGATTTACCACGCATCTTCTGTAATACGAGCTATAAACAGATGTTTGGTTGTTGTGGACATTCCTTTTGGTAGTTACCAAAGTGATCCTAAAGAGGCTTTACGTTCTGCAATACGTATTATGAAGGAAAGTGGCGCACACGCTATAAAAGTAGAAGGTGGTATAGAAATTAAAGATTCTGTAAAACGTATACTCAATGCCGGAATACCTGTTATGGGGCATTTAGGATTAACACCACAATCTATCTATAAATTTGGTACTTATACCGTAAGAGCTAAAGAAGAGGCTGAAGCTAAAAAACTTAAAGAAGATGCCTTATTGTTGCAAAAACTAGGATGCTTTGCTATTGTTTTAGAAAAAATACCTGCTAACCTTGCCAAAGAAGTAGCTGCAAGCTTAACAATACCAGTTATTGGTATTGGTGCTGGTGGTGATGTAGACGGACAAGTGTTGGTTATACACGATCTTTTAGGTATGACAAAGGAATTTAACCCTCGCTTTTTAAGACGTTATATGAACTTATATGAAGAAATGGGTTCTGCTATTTCGCAATACGTAGATGACGTAAAAACTAAGGATTTCCCTAATGAAGAGGAACAATACTAAGTAGTTAATACAAATTATCAATAGCTCTTTTTAGAATATATTTTAAATGAAAATCGTTTCTACTCCTCAAAATCTTCAGGTATTATATGAAGACAATCACCTTATTGCTATTAATAAACGTGTTGGTGATATAGTACAAGGAGACAAAACTGGTGATGCTCCTTTAAGCGATATTGTAAAAGCTTATATTAAAGAAAAATATAACAAACCAGGCAATGTATATCTTGGTGTAGCACATAGATTAGACAGGCCAACTACTGGCATTGTAGTCTTTGCAAAAACATCTAAGGCACTACCTCGTTTAAACAAGCTTTTTGCAGAAAAAGATGCTAAAAAAACTTATTGGGCTGTTGTTAAACAGCAGCCTAAAAAGCAAAAAGATACACTTGTAAATTGGCTTAAAAGAAATACAAAACAAAATAAATCTTACGCCAATATAAAGGAAGTTTCAGATAGTAAAAAAGCAATTTTAGATTACTCAATTCTTAAAAAGCTAGACAATTATTACCTATTAGAAATAAATTTACAAACCGGAAGACACCATCAAATTAGATCTCAATTATCTGGTATTGGTTGCCCTATTAAAGGCGATTTAAAATACGGATTTAACCGAAGTAATTCTGATGGAGGTATACATCTACACGCTCGTAAATTATCTTTTATTCACCCAGTTAAAAAGGAGCCATTAGAAATTATAGCCCCTTTACCTATAGATCCTATTTGGGATGCTTGTTCTTAGTTTACCTTGTTAATTTTTTAGCTTTTTCGCGTACAATTTCACCAACAGGTTTATTGTATAAATGACTCTCTAACCAAGAGATAATATCTAAATATAAAAAGGCTCTTTTCTCGTATGGATGATTCTCATACTTTTTTAACTCGGTATGCAATTTTTTAAATTCGTTACGCAAATCTGTTGGGTAAATGTCTCGTAAGTTTCTTAAAAACTTTATCATCTCCTTTTGTACAGCGTGCATATCATTCATCTTAATTAAGAATTTATATGTACTTTTTAACTGTACCTCTAAATGGTAATCCATACCTGCTTCATAATGTGCAACCAGACTTAAAACACGAGAAAAACACATAAGATCTTCTCTCATTTTTAAGTTTTTATTATTTATAATTTTCTTTAAATACTGTATACATAATTTATTATCACCAACACCAAAATACAAACAAGCACACTTGTAATAAAGCAACATTATATGATGCTCATCTATACGGTCTTTATGCTTATTAATGCCATATTCTACAATACGTACCAAGTATAAACCTTTTTCAAAAGTACCTTCTAAAAAGTGCTGATTTAGTTTGTTAGAATTTAAATACAAGAAAGCCAGCGAAGAAATATTATCATTTTTAGGAAAACTTTTACTCTCTATCATTGCTTCCATTTTTGTTAATGTAGCTTTAAATTGAGTACTATACTTTACGTAAAACAAAGATTCCAGTAAATAATGGTTTCCTTTTAAAAAGAATACAGGATTTAAGTAAATCATATCCTTATTTTCATAAAAAAGATCTACCCATTTATTAGCGTATTTGTAACAAGATAAAAAATCCTGTATTAAAAAACTATACCATAAATATGCCTTGTATAACCATAGTTTTTCTCTAAAACCTAAATCTTCAATATTGTAAATTGGCAAATGATCATTAAAGTAGGTTTTTACTTTTTTTAAGTCTTCATCACTACGTACATACCCTACTTTTAACATCATACCATACAACTGCAAAGACAAGTTGCTAAGTTTACTTGTCATTACATTATGCGCAGACAACTCTTTAGCTTGTACAGCCAACTCATTAGCCCTGTCAGGAATACTACGCGTTATATATTGAGTTTCAATTACTTTTTCTAACTCTACTATTTCATAAGCTATATTTTTTTCCTCGTTTTCTATAGCTATACCTTTTACTTTATCTAAAAGTTTTAAACTCTGTTTATATAATCCCTTTTGATATAAAATAGTAGCAAAATCTAACTGCTCTCTAATTTGAACACGGATATTTTGATTAACTGGATTTAATCTAAGACTAACAAGAATTTGCTTATATAGGTGTGCTTTTAAGTTAGATAGCTGTGCTTTTTTCACAATACCACTATCTAAAATAACTTTTTCACTATAGGTTTTTCCTTTATCTAAAAGATTAAAAAGAGATAAAAACTTGGCATCTGTATTAACCCCTAAGCGTCCTACATACAATTTAAACTGTCGCTTTTCTGACTTAGAAAGTGACTTTACCAATACAAACAAGGCATCTTTATGAGGAGTTGTCATCGTAAAAAAATGAATTTAAATAACTGATTATCAATTAATTAATATTTCAAAAAAGCACTTAAACGTTGTAAATGTTTTTTTGCTGATTCAATATTAATAATAAAGGACTATATATTCGTATAGCAGCCCAAAATTAAATAAAATAAAATGAGTAAAGATAAAGTTCAAATATTTGACACCACACTAAGAGACGGAGAGCAAGTCCCAGGATGTAAGTTAGACGCTAAGCAAAAGCTAATAATAGCAGAGCGTTTAGACTTATTAGGGGTAGATGTAATAGAAGCTGGTTTCCCAATATCTAGCCCAGGAGATTTTAATTCTGTAATGGAAATATCTAAATTAGTTAAAAATGCAACAGTTTGTGGTTTAACTAGAGCTGTAAAAAAAGATATAGAAGTTGCTGCAGAGGCTGTAAAATACGCTAAAAGACCAAGAATACATACTGGTATTGGAACATCTGACTCGCACATAAAGCACAAATTTAATTCTAACAAGGATCAAATTATAGAAAGAGCTGTGGCTGCTGTAAAATACGCAAAAACATTTGTTGAAGATGTAGAGTTTTACGCAGAAGATGCAGGTAGAACAGACAATGAATTTTTAGCAAGAGTATGCACAGAAGTTGTAAAAGCTGGTGCAACTGTATTGAATATACCAGATACAACTGGATATTGTTTACCTGAAGAATACGGTGCTAAAATGAAATACTTATACGAAAATGTAGAAGGCATTCACAAAGCAATTTTATCTTGTCACTGTCACAACGATTTAGGTTTAGCAACTGCAAACTCTATTGCTGGTGTTATGAATGGTGCAAGACAAATAGAATGTACTATTAACGGTATTGGAGAACGTGCAGGTAACACTTCATTAGAAGAAGTAGTTATGATATTAAGACAGCATCCAAACCTTAATTTAGATACAGATATTAATAGTAAACTACTTTATGATACTAGTTTAATGGTATCTAGCAAAATGGGAATGCCAGTGCAACCTAACAAAGCAATTGTTGGCGCAAATGCATTTGCACATAGTTCTGGCATACACCAAGACGGTGTAATTAAAAACAGAGAGACTTACGAAATTATAGACCCTGCAGATGTTGGCGTTAACGAATCTTCTATAGTACTTACTGCCCGTAGCGGTAGAGCCGCTTTAGCTTACAGAGCTAAAAATATTGGTTACGAACTTACTAAAACACAATTAGATGTGGTTTACACAGAGTTTTTAAATTTTGCTGATAGAAAAAAAGAAGTAGTAGATGAAGACATTCATGAAATAATAAGTGTCTGTAACATACAAATAGAAACAACCGTATAATATGAATTTAAAAATAGCTCTTCTTGGCGGTGATGGTATAGGACCAGAGGTTCTTGCACAAGCTGTTAAATGTTTACAATCTGTAGAAACTACATTTAACCACCATTTCACCTTTTCCCCTGCCTTAGTTGGCGCTACTGCTATAGACCAAACTGGCAATCCGTTGCCAGATGAAACCTTAGAAATCTGTAGAAACTCAGATGCTGTTTTATTTGGTGCTATTGGCGCTCCTAAATATGATAATGATCCTAATGCTAAAGTACGCCCAGAACAAGGTTTACTTAAACTTAGGAAAGAGTTAGGCTTGTTTAGTAATGTTAGGCCTGTACATGTATACCAGAGCCTAATAGACAGATCACCGCTAAAAAAGGAAATTATTTCTGGAGTAGACTTTACCATTTACAGAGAATTAACTGGTGGTATCTATTTTGGAGAAAAAAAACTAAACGAAAAAGGAACAGTTGCATCTGACCTTTGTGAGTATTCTGAAAAAGAAATAAGCAGAATTGCTCATTTAGCATTTAAAGCGGCAAAAAACAGAAGAAAAAAAGTAACACTTGTAGATAAAGCAAATGTATTAGAGTCTTCTAGATTATGGCGTAAAGTAGTTACTAGAATAGGTGAAAGTTATCCTGAAATAGAATTAGACTTTTTATTTGTTGACAATGCTGCTATGCAAATGATATTAAATCCATCACAGTTTGATGTTATTTTAACTAACAATATGTTTGGCGATATTATTTCTGATGAAGCTAGCGTTATAACTGGTTCTATTGGTTTACTTGCCTCTGCATCTGTAGGTGCAGAAAATGCAATGTTTGAGCCTATACACGGTTCTTTTCCGCAGGCAACGGGCTTGGATATTGCCAATCCAATTGCCGCTATATTATCTGCCGCAATGTTACTAGAACATCACGGTTTAAATGAAGAAGCACAAGCCATACAAATGGCTGTAGAAAATGCTATTATTAATAATGTTGTTACATCAGATCTAAATCCAGATAGCACATTAGGAACAGATTATGTTGGCGATTATATTGCTAACAGCATTGTAGATACAGATGAATATTTACATTTAAACAACGAAAACATAGGCTTAGGAAAATCTACTATTATTTAGTAGATTTTTCCTTTAATAAGCTATTTATTGTTTGCGTAAAATCAGTTTTAAATTCTGTATATTTTTCTCCTGTAGCAGGCCCATTAAAACCTGTGTGTATTTTTCGTACATTACCACTTCTATCAATTAGTATTGTTGTTGGGTAAGATAAAACATGATTTAACATTGGTAATTTCTGTTGTGCCTTTTGCTTGCTAGAATTACCATATTGCGCCAATAAAATAGGATACTCTACTCCTATTTTTTCTTTTAAACGCTTTATTTTATCAAAAGCGCTTTCTTTTGTTTTAGCATATTCAAAAGCTAATGAAATTATTTTCAAATCTTCATTTTTATTGTCTTTTAAAAACTGAGTTAAAAACTTTGTTTCATCTAAACAATTAGGACACCAAGTACCCATAATTTGTACTATTACCACTTTATTTTGATAAACCTTATCACTTAAAGAAACAGTCTTGTTATTTACATCAGGAAAAGAAAAATCTAACTTTTTGTAACCTTCATTTAAATAGGTAAGTGTGGTATCTGCAGGCAGCTCATAACTTTCATTTCTTTTTGCTAAAAAAGGTTCTTTAAAATGATTACCAGAATAAAAAGTTCCTTCTAAAACCGAATCTGTTAATTTACCAGTAAACAAAAACGCATGTGCACCATCAAAAGTAGACAGTTTTAAAGAGTCGCCATCTACAACCCCCTCTAAATACCTATAATCACCCGTAGTGGTTCTAAAAGTACCTGTTACTTTAGTATTATTCTGTTTAAAAATACCTTTTGCAAGGTAACTATCTTCTGTTTCTGAACTAAAAATAGTCTCCCAAACTCCACTAACATTTTTATTTGGAGTTTTATCCACTTTAAATCGTTCTACATCATTATTAAAAACAGCTTTAAACGGCACTACCCTATCTAAACTTTCTTTAATAAAACTTCCACTAATTTCTGTAGCTGTAAATTTTCCTTTTAAATACCCTTCAAAAACCGGCATTTTAATCGTTATAGAATCGTTTTCTATACTAATTTCATCTACATCTATTACTTCCTCTGCATTAAAAACTTGTATTGCAATTACATTTTTATCGTTATAATTTAATGCAAAAATAAAGGGTAGCACCTCATTATCTTGCACTTGCAGTTGAGCCAACCATTTACCTTCTTTTAATTTTTCTGTTTTAGGTGTTGAACAAGAATAAACAAAAAATAAAACAATAGTTAACAGCCCTAATTTCTTCATAATAAAGTGGTTTTTGTAAAAATCGTAATATAAACTAAAAGCTTACAATAAAAAATGGAAAATGGTTTAAATATGTGTTGAATGTCTTTACGCATTGTCCTATCTTTGGGGCTTTAAATTTTTAGAATGAAAATATCTTACAACTGGTTAAAACAGTTTTTACATATTGATTGGGAAGCTGATAAAACGGCAGAATTATTAACAGATTTAGGTTTAGAAGTAGAAGGCATTTCTGAATTTGAAAGTGTTAAAGGTGGACTAAAAGGTATTGTGGTTGGGCACGTATTAACATGCGTAAAACACCCTAACGCAGATAAACTAAAATTAACTACTGTAGATATAGGCGCAGATGCTCCTGTACAAATAGTTTGTGGCGCTCCTAATGTAGACAAAGGACAAAAAGTACCCGTTGCTACTATTGGCACTACCCTTTACACAGAAGAGGGTGAAGCTTGGAAAATTAAAAAGGGAAAAATACGTGGTGAAGAAAGCCACGGAATGATTTGTGCTGAAGACGAACTTGGTTTAGGCAAAGGTCATGATGGTATTATGGTTTTAGCAGAAGACTTAAAACCTGGAACTCCTTGTTCTGAAATTTTTGAAATAGAATTAGATACCGTTTTTGAAATTGGTTTAACACCAAACCGAGCAGATGCAATGAGCCACTTTGGTGTTGCAAGAGATTTAAGAGCCGGATTAATTCAGCAAGAGATTAAAAAAGAATTAATTACACCTCCTGTAACAAATTTTAATGTTGAAAATAGATCATTAAAAGTTGCTGTAGATGTGTTAGATAAAGATTTAGCTCCTAGATATTGCGGTGTTACGATAAGTAACTTAGAAGTTAAAGATTCTCCTGATTGGTTAAAAAACAGGTTACGATCAATAGGGTTAACTCCTAAAAACAACGTTGTAGATGCTACCAACTATGTACTACATGAGCTAGGACAGCCATTACACGCTTTTGATGCTAACAAAGTTAAAGGTCACAAAATAGAAGTTAAAACTGTTGCTGCTGGCACAAAATTTACAACTTTAGATGATGTAGAAAGAGAACTACATGAAGAAGATCTAATGATATGTGATGAAGAAAAACCATTATGTATAGCTGGTATTTTTGGAGGCAAAGACTCTGGCGTAACAGAAAATACTACTGCAATATTTTTAGAAAGTGCTTATTTTAATCCTGTTTCTGTACGTAAAAGTGCCAAAAGACACGGTTTAAACACAGATGCTTCTTTTAGATTTGAAAGAGGTATAGACATACAAAATGTAGAATATGCATTACGCAGAGCAGCTTCATTAATTAAAGAAATTGCTGGTGGTGATATTACATCAGACATTGTAGATCTTTACCCTAAAAAAGTTGAAGATCACGAAGTATTTTTAACTTACGAAAAAATTAACAAGTTAATTGGACAAAACATACCAGGAGAAACAATAAAATCTATTTTAACATCCTTAGATATTAAAGTAAAAAATGTTTCTGAATCTGGAATGGGACTTGCCATACCTTTTTACCGTGTAGATGTACAAAGACAAGTAGATGTTATTGAAGAAATTCTTAGAGTTTATGGTTATAACAACATTAACTTTACAACAAAACTTAATGCATCTATAGCTTCTACATCTAGGTTTGAAGATTATAAGTTACAAAACGTAATTGGAAACCAATTGGCTAGTCAAGGTTTTTATGAAATTATGGCAAATAGCTTAACAACTATAGACTATAATAAACACTCTGAAAACTTAAAGGATGACAACTCTGTTGTTATGCTAAACCCTCTTAGCTCTGACTTGTCTGCATTAAGACAGTCTATGCTATTTAGCGGCTTAGAAGCAATATCACACAACATAAACAGAAAGAGTCTAAATCTAAAGTTTTTTGAATTTGGAAAAACGTACCATAAATTTTTAGACAAAAGAATAGAAAATAAGCATTTATCTTTATTCTTAACAGGCAAACAGGAAGATGACAACTGGTATGCTACACAAAACAAATCAGATTTCTTTTACCTAAAATCTTATATAGAAACTGTTTTTAGTAAACTTGGAATACTTAAAACAAATTCTTCTCCTGTTGAAAACGATATTTTTCAAGAAGGTTTAGTATTAAAATCTAAAAAACTTACTCTTGTAGAGTTTGGTGTTATTAAACCATCTATTACATCAGATTTTGATATAAAACAAGAAGTATTATTTGCAGATTTTAACTGGGATAATATTATAAAGTTAGCAGCAGAAAATACAGTTGTATTTAAAGAAATTAGCAAATACCCTACTGTAAAAAGAGATTTTGCTTTATTGCTAGATACAAAAGTTAACTTTAAAGACCTTTATGATATAGCTTTTGAAACAGAAAAGAAGTATTTAAAAGAAGTTAATTTATTTGATGTGTACACAGGAGATAAACTTCCTGAAGGTAAAAAATCTTATGCGGTAAGTTTTACCCTGTCTGACGATAAAGACACATTAAAAGACAAGCAAATAGATAAAATTATGTCTAAGCTTAGAAACAACTACGAGAAAAAGTTAGGAGCAGAATTAAGATAGTATCTTAAATCTGCTTTGGCAAAATTACGCTGTCTATAAGATGCATTACACCATTACACTGTTCTGCATCTGCAGCTGTAATTTTTGCAGAATGCCCTAAAGCATCTGTAAGTATAATATCTGTACCTTTCATTGTTGCAACAATTTTTTTACCTTGTATAGTTGTATAAGTTGCAACACCATTACCCTGGCACATTGCCTTTAAAATTTTTGATGCAGATATTTTACCTGCAATTATATGATAAGTAAGTAAAGAGGTTAAATCTTTTTTATTTTCACTTTTAAGCAACTTAGTTATTTTCTCTGACGATATTTTACTAAAAGCTTTGTCATTAGGTGCAAACACCGTAAAAGGACCATCGTTACGTAACAAGTCTTCTAAATCTGACCCTTGCATTGCTGCCAATAAAGTCTTATGTGTTTGTGATTGTTGCGTATTCTCTACAATAGAAAAATTGGGGTTCATCCCTTGATTTGTAGTAGTTGTAGAAGAATTTTGAGCTGATAAATAGCCTGCAGATACTAAGGCTAATAGTAGATGAATTAGGGGGAATTTCATACGAATGTAAAAGTAAATATAATTAAGATTGTCGGTGAACGGTGAAGTTCACCGACAATATACAACTTTTACATTACTGTACAACTATAAAATGTGTATTTTATCGATAAGATAACCTTAAATTAAGATTGGTACAGCTTTTCTCTTTGCTCTTTTATAGACTTATCAGACATATACTCATCAAAAGTTAAGTATCTATCTATAGCTCCATTAGGTGTCAACTCTATTATTCTATTAGCAACTGTATTAGCAAACTCATGATCATGTGTAGTAAACAATACTGTTCCTTTAAAGTTTTTTAATGAATTGTTAAACGCAGTAATACTCTCTAAATCCAAGTGGTTTGTAGGTTCATCTAGCATAACAACATTAGCTCTAAGCATCATCATTCTACTTAACATACAACGTACTTTTTCACCTCCAGAAAGTACTGTACATTTTTTTAATCCTTCTTCTCCACTAAAAAGCATTTTACCTAAAAAGCCTCTAATGTGTACTTCTTCTCTTTCTTCTTCAGTTTTTGCCCATTGACGTAACCAATCTACTAGGTTTATTGGTTTATTAAAGAAATCTGAGTTATCTGCTGGCAAATAAGATTGTGATGTTGTAACACCCCATTGAAATTCGCCTGTAGCAGCTTGTTTGTTATTATTTACAATTTCATAAAAAGCAGTACTTGCTCTAGAATCTTTAGAAATTATAGCCACCTTATCTCCTTTGGCTAAATTTATATTTACATCTTTAAAAAGTAAATCACCATCTTCTGAGGTTGCTGAAAGATTTTCTACATTTAATATTTGATCTCCGGCTTCTCTTTCTCTTTCAAAAATAATTGCAGGATACCTTCTACTTGATGGTTTAATATCATCAATTTTTAATTTAGAAAGCATCTTTTTTCTAGACGTTGCTTGTTTACTTTTTGCAACGTTAGCACTAAAACGCATAATAAACTCTTGTAGTTCTTTTGCTTTTTCTTCTGCTTTCTTATTTTGTTGTGCTCTTTGTCTTGCTGCAAGTTGACTACTCTCATACCAGAACGTATAGTTACCAGAATACAAGTTTAGTTTACCAAAATCTATATCACCTATAGAAGTACAAACAGCATCTAAAAAGTGTCTATCGTGAGATACTACAATTACAGTATTATCATAACCAGCTAAAAAGCGCTCTAACCAATTAATGGTTTCATAATCTAAGTCGTTAGTAGGCTCATCCATAATTAAAACATCAGGACTACCAAATAAAGCTTGAGCTAATAACACACGTACTTTTAATTTTGAATCTAAATCTGCCATTGAAGAAAAATGAAACTCTTCAGATATACCCAAGTTAGACAACATTGTAGCGGCTGCACTATCTGCATTCCAACCATCCATTTCTTCAAAAAGAACTTGCAACTCCCCTATTCTGTCTGCATTAGCATCATCATAATCCGCATAAAGTGCATCAATTTCTTTCTTAATTTTATATAATGGCTTATTACCCATTACCACTGTTTCTTGCACTGTAAACTCATCATAAGCATTGTGGTTCTGCTCTAGAATAGACATTCTTTTTCCTGCCTCTAAATGTACGTGTCCAGAAGTGGCATCAATTTGCCCAGATAGTACTTTTAAAAAGGTAGATTTACCAGCACCATTGGCACCAATTATACCATAACAATTTCCTTGAGTAAAAGTTACGTTAACATCATCAAAAAGGATTCTTTTTCCAAATTGAACAGATAAATTAGATACTGATAGCATAGTTTTATTTTAAAATTTGTGCAAAAATAGTGAATTTAAACCCCTAATACCAATACATTTTAACCAATAAACTATGTATTTCATCTTTGTATTAATTTTTTTAACTACACATTAACAATAGTACACCCTAAGGTTCATTAAATTTGTGTGTAACGTTAGCTATTACTATATGAATAAATTTTTACTCTTTCTTTCCATTTCTTTATTAATAAGTTGTGGTGAGAAACAAAAAAACTCCCCATACATATACTTTGCTGGTGAAATTGTAAACCCCAAAAACGACAGTGTTGTCTTATATAAAGATGACCGTAAAGTTTGCTCTAGAAAATTAGACAATGATAATAGGTTTGCTTTTGAATTAGATTCTTCTGCTGAAGAAGGTTTATATCATTTTGGGCATAAAGAAGTACAATATATATACCTAGAAAAAGGAGATAGCCTATTAATACGAGTTAATACGGTAGATTTTGATGAGTCGTTGGTATTTGATGGTATTGGTCAAGAAATAAATAACTTTTTACTTGAAATGTTTTTGATTCATGAGAATGAAGAATTAAACATTGTAGATAAATTATATGTTTTAGAGCCTAAAGCATTTAGTAAAAAAGTTGACTCCTTACACAGTATAAAAATAAATGCATTAAATAATTTAAAGATCGATGCTAATTTATCTGATAACGCGGTAACAATTGCTAAAACAGGAATAGATTACACTACCTATTTATACAAAGAAAAGTATCCTTTTAAACACAGAAGAGCTTTAAAAGAAAAGGCACTTATGCAACCGCCTGAAGATTTTTATGCTTATCGAAAAGATCTTACATACAACAACCCAAATTACACTTACATTACTCCATATTATAATTTTATGAAGCAACACTTTGGAGGTATGTCTTATATTAATTGTAAAGAAGGTTGCGAGCTAAATGGCAGTTACTACATAAACCAATTGCATTTTAGCGAACACCAGCTTAGACTTATAGACAGTATGGTTGGAGAAAAAAATTTAAAAGACAACCTAATAAGAAATGTAGCTTTAAATTACCTTTTACGTTCTGATGACACTTATGAGAACAACAAGGCATTTATGACAGACCTACATAAGATTGCTAGCAAAAACAAGCATATAGCAGAAATAGATTCTTTATTTGTTAATATAGAAAAACTACAACCAGGTTCAGTTTTACCAGGAATATACGTTCAGAATATTAACGGAGAACAAAAGACACTAAAAACAATTAGCGAAGAACAAAAAAATGTAGTTTTTTACTTTTGGATGGGAGAAAATAATATTCACTTTAAAAATATTATAAACCGTGTAAATGATTTAAAAGAAAAAACAAAAAACAACTACACTTTTGTTGGTATAAGCTTAAGAACAAATAAGAAAAACTGGGAAAATATTGTAAAAGCTAACAACTTAACCAAAGAAACTCAGTATAGAGCAGATGATTTAAAAAAGATAAACAATGCTTTAATAATAAACGGTAAGCTTAACAGAGCTATAATAACTAAAAATGGTAAAATTACTAATGGCTTTGCTAATATGTATGGTCAGTTCTAGAGAGTATAAATCCTAACTTAATATAAAAAAATCCCCTAGAATTGCTTCTAGGGGATTTTTTTATATTAGAAAAAGAAATGTTAGTTTCCTTTTTTGTAATCTTCTAAAAATTTAGCCAATCCGCTATCAGTTAAAGGATGTCTTAACAAACCTTCGATAGATGACAAAGGCCCTGTCATAACATCTGCACCAATTTTAGCACAATCTATAACGTGCATTGTGTGCCTTACAGATGCGGCTAATATTTCTGTTGGAAAAGCATAGTTATCATAAATATGTCTAATTTCTGCAATAAGATTTAAACCATCTGTAGAAATATCATCTAACCTACCAATAAAAGGAGAAACATAAGTTGCACCAGCTTTTGCTGCTAATAATGCCTGACCTGCAGAGAAAACCAAAGTAACATTAGTTCTAATTCCTTTATCAGAGAAATACTTACACGCCTTAACACCGTCTTTAATCATTGGTAATTTAACAACAATTTGCTCGTGTAGTTCAGCCAACTCAGTACCTTCTTTTATCATTGCTTCATATTCCGTAGCAATAACTTCTGCAGAAACATCACCATCTACAATGTTGCAGATATCTACATAATGTTTTAAAATATTATCTCTACCTGTAATGCCCTCTTTGGCCATTAAAGAAGGGTTAGTTGTTACACCGTCCAAAACACCTAGTTCTTGTGCTTCTTTTATTTGTGCCAAATTTGCTGTGTCAATAAAAAATTTCATCTTTTTGTTATTTTAAAAATTATGATTTAAATAATAGGTTCACTGTTAATCAGCTTACTTTACAATTTCTGCAAAATTACAATTTGTAATGATTCAATAATAATTTTTCATATGTTTTATCTGGCAAAATACTCTTTAAAAACAATGAAAATTTCTGCATAAAAGCACCTACTTTGTAATGCACTTTTGGCTTTTTTGTATTTATTATCTTAAACACCATTTTAGCAACTTGTATTGGATCCTCGCCAGAATCTACATGTTCATTCATTACCTGTAATGTATTACCATAAGGAGTTTTATAAGCAGAATCATTTAAAAGAGGTGCATGGTACCTACCAGAAGCTATATTTGTAGCAAAATCTCCCGGCGCAACAGTTGTTATATGCACCCCAAAATCTTTAACCTCCATACGCATTGCCTCTACCACAAGACCTAAAGCTCCTTTACTTGCAGAATAAATTCCTCTGTAAGGCAAGCCCATATAACCAGCTATAGAAGTAATATTTATAATTAGACCATTGTTTTGCTTTCTCATTTGCGGCAAAACAGCCTTCATTAAGTGTATTGGTCCGTTTAAGTTTATATTAAACGCATTTAAAATTTCTTCGTTGGGAGTTTCTTCTATTGGTCCAGTTATACCAACACCAGCATTGTTAACCAAAACATCTAATCTCCCCTCTTTTTCTATCACAAAAGAAACGGCAGACTTTATTGTTTCTGGTTTTCTAACATCTAAATCAACTAAATTAAAATGATTAAAATCTGGATATTTTTCTTTATTCCTTGTTGTACCATATACGGTATAGCCTTTAGCAGTTAAATATATACCTATAGATTTACCTATACCTGAAGAACCGCCTGTTATTAAGACTACTTTATTACTCATATTACTTTAAATAATTATGAGTGCAAATTAACAAATAAATAAAGGATGGTGGAAATTATGCTTTGCTAAATTTAGCGCATAAAAAAAGGCAAGCTACCTACATCGCACCGCTCAACCGCGTACCCTTGCTGCGTTCCCACCCTGGGGGATTAAACAGGAGCTGGTCGTGTAGGACTTGCCGGTTGCAAATATACAATCTTTTAAATTTTTCGCAATCATTTTTCATTCTAATTTTAATTAAATACCTTGCTAATACTAACACCATTATTATGAAAACACTTAAGCTTTTAACTTACAGCGCACTAACAGTTTTATTATTTTCTTGCGGAGGAGCAAATACTCCTGCTTCTAGCCTATTTGAAATTCAAATTACCGGCAAAAAAGCTAAATTTCACCAAAATGAAACAGTAGATATTAACCTTAAGAACAAAAAAAACAAAACTATTAATGCTATAACATATACTATAGATGGTGAAAAAGTTGAAGTAAATAATAATAAATTAGTATTAGATTCTAAAAAAGTAGGCAACAAAACTATTACCGCAGAAGTAAGTTATGATGATACTACAGCTAAGGTTTCTAAAAAAATAACCGTGTTTGCTGGTACATCACCTAGTATTTATACTTATGAGATTTTAAATGAGTATCCGCATAATCCAAACTACTTTACTCAAGGCTTAGAGTTTTACAAGGATACCTTATATGAGAGTACTGGAAAGAGAGAGAAATCTGTATTGGTAAAAAAAGATTATAAAACAGGTACTATTTATAAGCAGCATAAATTAAAAGATACCCAGTTTGGAGAAGGTATAACTATTTTAAAAGATAAAATTTATCATTTAACGTGGCAAAGCAACATTGGGTTTGTTTACGATGTAAATACTTTTAAAGAAATAGACCAATTTACATACGGAAAAAGTAGAGAAGGCTGGGGTTTTTGTAATGATGGAGAAAAATTATATAAGAGTGATGGTTCCGAAAAAATATGGACATTAAATCCTGATACTTTAATTGAAGAAGATGCTATTGAAGTATATACAAATAGTAAAAAACTTATTAAAATAAATGAGTTAGAGTATGTTAATGGAAAAATTTACGCTAACACTTGGCAATCTGGCCAAGATGTAGCTGTAATTATAGATCCAAAGAGTGGTGTTGTAGAGGGCATAATTAATTTTAACGGTTTAAAAGATAAGGTTACAAAAACTGATGATGTAGATGTTTTAAATGGTATTGCATATAACCCAACCACCAAAACATTTTTTGTTACTGGTAAAAATTGGGATAAAATGTTTGAGGTAAACATTTTAAAAAAATAAATAGTGAAAATCTACAACAAAACTATTACTGTCACCGCAGATGATTTAGACGATTTAAACCACGTTAATAACGTTAGGTATTTGCAGTGGGTACAAGATATATCTAAAGAACATTGGCAAGCATCTGCTAGCAAAGAAATACAAAACAACCATATGTGGGTTGTTAGCACTCATTTTTTAGAGTATAAATCTGCTGCTGTTTTAAATGATATTATCAAGGTTAAAACCTGTATTAAAAAATCTGAAGGAGCAATATCTATTCGTATTGTAGAAATGAGAAATGCAGAAACAAACAAACTTATTTTAAAATCTAAAACAGAATGGTGCCTTTTAAATGCTAAAAGCTTAAAACCTATACGTGTATCAGAAAAAATAAAGAATATTTTCATTGATACCAATCAATAAAATATAAAATTCTACTCCTTATTATACAGCTATAATTTTTTATTACTATATAATAAGGATATTACAAATTACCATTACAGTTTAAAAAACTTCACTCTTAATTTCTTTTTTAAACAAACCAAAGTGACTCTAAAATTTCACCAGTAAATAATAAAAATTTATCATCTTAAAATTAATGCTTACAGTTTTCTAGAAAACAACTATTTATTCTATTTTCCTTTTTATTTGTAAGTTTTTACCCCTAAAAGGCAAAAAAACAGACATTTTAACACTCAAAACCACAAAAAATTAGAGGTTTACGTGTAATCTGTTTCATAAATGTATATGTAATTTTATGCTAGAGAATATTAGCAATGAATTACTCATACACAATAATAGGTAACTCTGCTTCTTCTAATTTGCAACTTCAGCATTTTTTAGAAGAGTATAATGACTTTATGTGTGTAGATATTTCAGAAAATTCTAACAGTGCATTAAATAGTATTTTAAAATATAGTCCTGATATTATTTTCGTTGACCTACAAAAAAATGCTGAAGAATATTTTAGAATGGTTTCAGATTTATATCAATATATAAATAACATTCCTTTAATAATAGGTGTAAGTAAAAATAAGGAACACGCCTATGATGCTATAAAGAATGGATTTTTTGATTATTGGCTACTACCATATAATGAATTTGATATTAGGAAATCTGTTTTAAAAATAAGAAAGCAAACTCCTGTAAAGGAAACTTCACCAACATTATGTCTTCAATCTTATAAAGATTACCAATATATTGACACTTCAGATATATTATATTTAAAAGCAGACAACAACGCCACAGATATATACTTGCATAGTGGTAAACGAATAAGCGCTTTTAAAACATTAAAGACATTTGAAAACAAATTACCCGAAAATTTCATAAGAATACATCAAAGTTACATCATAAATAGCAGCTACGTATCCGGAATTAATTACGGAAAAAGCGTATGCGTCATAAGAAAAAGTGATGTAAAACTACCCTTTTCAAAATCATACAAAGAAAAAATAGATACTATAAAGAATAAGATTAGTAAAAATGCTATTTCTACACATAATTAATCAAATACTAATAAAAATAAACTATAGACTCACAAAAACCAACTACATACTAATGAAAATAAATTCTTACTATTTTTATAAGATATTGATTATACTTTAGCAAAGCAATAAAAACATATTTAACCTAAAACAAAAATTATGAAAAATCTAATTAACCTACTTGCCTTGTTTATTTTCAGTCTATTATTATTTTCTTGTGATGCAGATAGTAATTCTAATGATGCTCTGTATGAAAATGTAAGCCTTACTGATGACGATGAGATAGAAAGACCTAAGGGAAGTGGCGGAGAAGCAGTTACCGATGATGATGAAATAGAAAGACCAAAAGGTAGTGGTGGTTCTGTAGATTAAATACCAACTAAGAAATAAAAAAGTAAAGCCTTAAATGTTAAATTTAAGGCTTTTTTTATACCTTAGGCTATTCTAAAATCCAATTTTCGTGCAAAAAATATGTACTCTACTTATTATAACTACATTACTCTTTTCATGTAAAAATGAAAAAGAAAAAATAGAGACCACAGTTAACGTAAAATACGAGCAAAAAAATAGTGATACAACTAATTTATTACAACATAAAAAAGATTCCTTGTATAGAAAAAGGTTACACTCATTAGCTTATACATATTTAACACAAAATGATTCTCTAAAATTTAGAAAAACGAACAAAAAAGTAATAGAGTTATCTAAAAAACAATACGACTCTACCCTATTATCAAATGCATACTGGGATTTAGGATATTTTTTTGAAAAAGCAGTAAAAATAGACAGTAGTTATTTTTACTATTTACAAGCTCAAAAAATTTTTAATTTACAAGGTAATGCTATAAAAGAAGGTAAAGTGCTTCAATCTATCGCTTTTATACAATCTAACGCTAAAGATTATAGAGGTAGTGAAATATCTACCATAAAAGCTATTGAATTATTTGATAACAAGAAAGATACAGATATAGACTTATACAGATCTTACAATAATTTAGGGTCTGTTACTAATGCTTTAAAAGAGCATGATAGAGCCTTAAAATATTATAATAAAGCACAAGAATACTATAAAAAACTAAAGCCAAAAAGTAAAATAAACACTGCTTTAGTTAATAATATAGCTAATGTATACAGAGACAAAGAAGATTATAATAGCGCTATTAAAAACTACAAAAAAGTACTTGCTGTAGATAGCCTATATGAGAAAAAAACTTTGTTCTACGCTAAAGTACTAGACAATTACGCCTACACAAAGCTAAAACTAAAAGATACTGCTAATGTAGAGCAACAACTATTACAATCATTAAAAATAAGAGATAGTTTAAATGACATTTCTGGTTTGGCAGTGAGCCACTTTAACTTAGCAGAGTTTTATATTCTAAAAAAAGATACTTCAAAAGCTTTAGATAATGCTAAAAAGGCTGAAGAATATTCATTAAAGACAAAAAACAATAAAAGATTATTACAGGCTTATGACCTACTCACATCTATAGACCCTATTAACGCCAGTAGTTATGCACATAAGTACATTGTGTTAAACGATAGCTTAATTGCAGAAGAAAGGTTACTACAAGATAAGTTTACCAGAATTAAATATGAAACAGACGAAGTTTTAGAAGAAAAAGAAGTTTTAGAAGAGCAAAAACAGCTACTTATATACTTTGTTATTGGCGCACTACTACTGGCTTTTGCAGTTTTTGTAATTGGTAGTCAATATATAAAAAATCAAAAATTAAGGTTTGAACAAGAGCAGCAAGAAACCAACTTAGAGACTTTTAATCTAATGCTAGATCAAAAAGGTAAACTAGCAAAAGCTAAACAAGAAGAGCAAATACGAATATCTCAAGAGTTACATGATGGTGTTTTAGGCAGTTTAACAGGAATAGGTTTAATATTAAAAGCTACCAACAAAAGAGCAGACCAAGAAGCCATTGATGAACGCTTAGATCTTATAAAACAATTACAAGAAACAGCAGAAGAAATTAGAACAATTTCGCACACCTTAAGTGCTGCTTCTTCTAAAAAAATGCAAAACTTTACAAATTCTATTATTGAATTACTACATAACACTGGCAAAGCTTCAAACATAAAAACAAGTTTTACATTTGATAATAAAATAGATTGGGATCATTTAAATGCTGAAATTAAAATTAACCTTTATAGAATGATACAAGAAGGGGTTCAGAATTGTGTAAAATATTCTAAAGCAGAAAATATTTTATTAGATTTAAGTATGAAGAATTCAAATTTATCAGTAATTTTATCTGATGACGGTGTAGGTTTTAACCTCCAAAAGAAAAAAAGAGGCATAGGGCTTAAAAATATATTTTCTAGAGCTAATAAAATAAACGCTAAAGTAAATATTGACAGTACATTAGGAAATGGAACAAAAATTCACATTTCTATACCGCTAGATAAAAAAGATACATTTAATACATAACCCAGATCAAAGTTTAATAAAATATGCGAACCCTAAAAATATTAGCTGTTGATGATCATCAACTTATACTAAAAGGATACCAGTATACATTTGCAGATATAAACCCAGCTAAATATAATATAAACTTAACCACAGCAGGTAGTTACCAAAAAGCAAAACAATTAATAGAATCTAACATTTTTGATGTTGCTTTTTTAGATATTCAGATTGAAAGGCCTGATAAAGATAATATTGATGGTAATAAAACAGGAGAAAACCTAGGAATACTTTTAAGAGATATTTCACCAAAAACAAAAATAATATTTCAATCGTCATTTAGTGATAGTTTAAGAATTAGTAACATCTTTTCATCAGTAAATCCAGATGGTTATATTGTTAAAACAGAAGTTAACGAGGAGGTTATAGAAAAAGCATTAGACAATGTTTTAAACGACAGCACCTACTATTCTAAGTCTGCTATAGATGTTTTTAGAAAAACAATGACTAATAACATTATGATTAATGAAGATGATAAAGAAATTCTTTACCGTTTATCATTAGGTATAAAAACTAAAGATTTGGTTGACTATGTTAATTTATCTGTTACAGGTATAGAAACAAGAAAACGTAAATTAAAATTTATTTTTGATATTGAAAATGAAAACGACCTTGCTTTAATTAACGAAGCAAAAAGGAGGGGTTTTATTTAAAAGCTTGTAAGTACCAACTTACCTTGTTAAAAAATTTAACATATTTTTTGCCGTTTGAGCTAATAACCTCAAAAAATCCAAGGTTTACGTATAATCCAAACTCAAAAAATCATCATAGTTTTGTAGTAAGTATAACCTACAATTCATACTATGATGCCTAACCCATCGAGATATAAAGACATACGGTATTCTAATAACGTCCCAGAATGCATATTAGAACAACTAGAAATTTTTAGGAATGAACTAGAGAAAGCATATTTCTCTAAAGTTCTAATTAGAGTATTAAATAATAAGCCTGATGCCTATGAAATTGGAATAGAATTTCAATCTAACTTTTGGTTATCTGAAAGCGTTTGCTATTATAATAACTCTAATTGGCTAAAAGACAAGTTAGATATTAACTCGTCTAGATTAGAGCAATTTTATAAGAGCTTAGAAAAACTAAGGTGTAATACAGAACAATTCGTAGATATTGCAGAATGCGCAATATATTTAGCAGATACATCTGTAATTATAAGCAAAGTGTGCACTAACAGTATTATAAACAGTTTAGATGCTATATTAGATACGTTAGTTACTAATGTAGAGTGTTTAATGACTGAAAATTTAGAACTACCTACAGAAATACACTTACCAATTTTATCTGAAGATAATATAAACTTAACCAATAATATAACTGAAAAATCTTACTTCGGGTTCTGGGGACTTTATTATGAGTCTGAAGAAGATGCCGTTATTTATGATGTGCGCAACAACAGCACAAATAGAGGTGACCTATTTATGATAGATCATATATAATAAATGGAAAACCAATTAAGGTTTTCCATTTATTTAACGGTTTTTTTATTTAAAATATTAATTAAACAATGCTCTACCTTCCATTAGAGCATTTACTTTATCTCTAACATTTAAAATAACCTCTTCATCTTCTGGGCTATTAATTACGGCGTCTACAAAGTCTACAATAGTTTGCATATCTGCTTCTTTTAAACCACGTGTTGTAATAGCTGCAGTTCCAAAACGGATACCAGATGTTACAAAAGGAGATTTATCATCAAAAGGAACCATATTTTTATTTGCAGTAATATCTGCTTTTACCAAAGCATTTTCTGCATCCTTACCAGTAATATTTTTATTTCTAAGATCTATAAGCATCATATGGTTATCTGTACCACCAGATATAATTTTATAATCTTTTTTAACAAATGCTGCGGCCATAGCTGCTGCATTTTTCTTTACCTGAATCATATAATGTAAATACTCATCAGTTAACGCCTCTCCAAAAGCTACTGCTTTTGCGGCAATAATATGCTCTAAAGGTCCGCCTTGGTTCCCTGGAAAAACTGCCAAATCTAATAAAGCAGACATTTTACGCAAGTTTCCGTTTTTAAGTTTAATTCCAAATGGATTTTCAAAATCTTTCCCCATCATAATCATACCTCCTCTTGGACCACGTAATGTTTTGTGCGTAGTTGTTGTAACAATATGGCAATGTGGCATAGGATCATTTAAAATACCTTTAGCAATTAAACCAGCTGGATGAGAGATATCTGCTAACAACAAAGCACCAACACTATCTGCAATTACTCTAAAACGCTCAAAGTCTATATCTCTAGAGTAAGCAGAAGCACCAGCAATAATCATTTTTGGTTTTTCCTTAGTAGCTATCTCTTGTATTTTATCATAATTTAAAACTCCTGTTTCTTCCTCTACTCCGTAAAAAACTGGGTTATACAAACGACCAGAAAAGTTTACTGGAGAACCGTGAGTTAAGTGTCCACCGTGAGACAAATCAAAACCTAAAATAGTATCTCCTGGTTTTAAACAAGCGTGGTATACAGATGCATTTGCTTGTGAACCAGAGTGTGGCTGTACATTTACATATTCTGCACCAAAAAGCTCTTTAGCTCTATCAATAGCTAATTGCTCTACTTCATCTACAACCTCACAACCACCATAATAACGCTTTCCAGGATAACCTTCTGCATATTTATTGGTAAGCACAGAGCCTGCAGCTTCCATAACTTGTGGACTCGTAAAATTCTCTGAAGCTATTAATTCTATTCCTTCTAATTGACGTTCTTTTTCGTCATTAATTAAATCAAAAATTTGGTTATCGCGTTGCATAGATATTTTATTGCGTTAATAAAGTGTAAAAATACAAATTGCGATTCTTTAATCAGAAGAAAATAATATATTTGAAAAGAAATTTATCAAAAAAAAATTAACACGTACAATATGCCTATAAAAACTAACGATCCTTCAAAAAAATCTTGGATTTCTGTTGATTCTACTTCAGATTTTCCAATTCAGAATATTCCTTTTGGTGTATTTTTAACTAGGGAAGATATTATTACCATAGGTACTCGTATAGGAAACTATGCTATAGATTTAGGTGCATTGCACCAATTAGGGTATTTTGATGGTATACCGTTAACAGATGATATATTTTTACAAGATTCTTTAAATGATTTTATATCAGACGGAAAAAAAACTTGGCGTTTAGTTCGTAACAGAATTAGCGAAATATTTGACATAAATAACACAGCATTACAGAACAACGAAGAGCACAAAAAAATTGTGTTATTTACTATGGACGAAGTAGAAATGCAACTACCAGTTCAAATTGGTGATTACACAGATTTTTACTCTAGTAAAGAACACGCTACCAATATTGGTACAATGTTTAGAGATCCTAACAATGCATTGTTACCTAACTGGCTGCATATACCTGTTGGTTACCACGGTAGAAGCTCTACAATTATACCAAGCGGAACTCCTGTACATAGACCTAACGGGCAAACATTACCAAAAGGAGCAGAAACACCTGTATTTGGACCTTCTAAACTAGTAGATTTTGAATTAGAAACAGCTTTTATTACTACTGATGCTAACCTTTTGGGTGAGGCAATACCTGTAAACGAAGCTGAAGACTATATTTTTGGAATGGTTGTTTTTAACGACTGGAGTGCCAGAGATATTCAAAAATGGGAATATGTACCACTAGGGCCATTTTTAGCTAAAAACTTTGCTTCTTCAATCTCTCCTTGGATTGTTACTTTAGATGCTTTAGAACCTTTTAGAACCGCTAGTCCTGTACAAGAACCTAAGCCACTACCCTATTTACAGCAAACAGGAGAAAAGTCTTTTGACATTAATTTAGAGGTAGATATTACACCAGAAAATGGTGAACCAACAACAGTATCTAAATCTAATTTTAAGTATATGTATTGGACAATGGCACAACAACTTGCACACCACACAGTAAATGGTTGCAAAGTTAATAGTGGAGATATGATGGGGAGTGGTACAATTTCTGGTCCTACACCAGATTCTTACGGCTCTATGC
Organism: Cellulophaga sp.; assembly: GCF_039943695.1. NCBI lineage: Bacteria > Pseudomonadati > Bacteroidota > Flavobacteriia > Flavobacteriales > Flavobacteriaceae > Cellulophaga > Cellulophaga sp. The sequence goes on from NZ_JBDVAA010000020.1 coordinate 46,299, forward strand.
TAGAACTATCTTGGCAAGGAACTAAGCCTGTAGAATTAGCCAACGGAGAAACTAGAAAATTTATACAAGATAATGATACAGTTACTTTAAGAGGTTACTGTGAAAATAACGGTGTACGTATTGGTTTTGGAGAAGTTTCTACAAAATTACTACCTGCTATTCCTTTAAAATAAAATAGCTCAACTTTTAAAAAATTCCCTTTATAAGGGAATTTTTTTTGCCTAATAATTATACTATAAATCAAAATAATAGACAATAAGTTTAGTCTTACATGAAAAATAAAAAGGCTAAAACCCCTTGTAAAATATACTATTAAGCAGCATACAGCGTTTGCTCTTTTGTATATTGGCACGACTATTGAAAATGTACCTACAATATTAAACCAAATGTTATGAAAAAAATTCTACTATTAACCGCAGTATCTATTTTTTTAGCCTCTTGTAGCGGAGTTAAAAAAACACAAGAAGCTATTAATACAGGTAATTACTTATCTGTAATACAAACATCTGTTAAGAACTTAGCAGCCAACAAAACTAAAAAAAGCAATCAGCCATATATAAGCTTGTTAGAAGATGCTTTTAAAAAAAATACAGATAGAGAATTAAATCAAATTGAGTTTTATAAAAAAGATGGTAATGCTTCTAATTACGAGCATATTTTTAATGCTTACAATCGTCTTAAAAATATTCAAGAGCAAATTAAGCCACTATTACCTTTAAGAATTATAGAGGAGAATAGAAATGCTAATTTTACCATAACTAATTATGATGATAAAATTTTATCATCTAAAAAGCAACTAGCAGAGTATTTGTACAATAATGCTAGTAACTTACTTGCAAATGCCGTAAACAAAGATGATTACAGAAGAGCTTATGATGATTTTAATTATTTAAATGAATTAAGTCCTAACTATGCTGACACTAGGTTAAAGATTGAAGAGGCTCACAACAAAGGCATAGACTATATTAAAGTTAAACTTGTAAATAGTACAGATAAAATTATACCTGTACGTTTAGAGGACGACCTATTAAACTTTAATACTTATGGTTTAAATGATTTATGGACGGCATACCACACACAACCTATAAACAATGTAGTGTATGATTATGAGATGAAAGTTGATTTTAGAGAAATTAATATTTCACCAGAACAAATTAGAGAAAAAGAGCTAGTTAAAGAATCACAAATAAAAGATGGTTATAAGTATGTATTAGATGAAGATGGACAAGTTGTTTTAGATGAAGATGGAAACAAAGTAAAAACAGATAAGTTTAAAACTGTTAGATGTAACTTTTATCAATTTACACAATCTAAATCTGCACAAGTAACCGGTGTGGTTAGCTTTACAGACTTAAACACAAAACAACAAGTAAATACTTACCCATTAGCTAGTGAGTTTATTTTTGAACACAATTACGCTAATTATAGAGGTGATAAAAGAGCTTTAACAAGTGATTTAATTTCTATGTTAAGTTTAAAATCTGTACAATTTCCAAGCAATGAACAAATGGTTTATGATGCCGGAGAAAGTTTAAAAGCTAATTTAAAAAACATTATAACTAGACATAAATTCTAACATTTAAAATTTACAAATAACAAAAAAGCCCTTGCAATTGCAAGGGCTTTCTTTTTAAATATACTTTTCAAAATCTAGTTCAGAAATACTACCGTGAGATGCATTAGCAACTGCAACACCATTTTTTATAACTAATAATTGTGGTGATTGGTGAATAACTTGAAACTTATAACCTGTTTCATTAGACACCTCTCTGTATTGCAACAAGTCTAAATAATACAAATCTGCCTGCTCCTCTGTAAAATTATACGTATCTCTAAACATCTTAATTACCATACGGCTAATACCACAAGTAGTAGAGTGTTTAAAAATAATTTGAGTTTTGGTTTTAGATTTTTCTTCAATCTCTTGCAATTGTGCAACTGTAGTTAAGGGTATCCAAGGCAATTGTTTTTCCTCTTTTTTATTTTCATCCTTACTTCCAAATATACCTTTAAATAATCCCATTTTATTCTTAATTTTATAGTTAAGTCGATGCAAAGCTACAACCTTACAACTGACTATTTGTCTTGAAAAAACAAGTGATAACAGCCATTTTGTCCGCCTTATCGCTTTGGTAAGATAATTGACTTTAATCTTGTAAAAATACTAATACTATAAAAAATACAACATATATGAACATTAATAATTTTACAATAAAATCTCAAGAGTCTTTGCAGCAAGCGCAATTGCTAGCACAGGAACTTGGGAATCAGCAAATAGAAAACGAACATTTATTTAAAGCTTTAATTAAAGTTGATGAAAACGTAATGCCTTTCATCCTAAAAAAATTAAATGTAAATGTTACACTATTAACACAGATTGTAGACAAAGAACTACAAAGTTTACCTAAAGTAACTGGTGCAGATATTATGATGTCTCGTGAAGGTGGTAAAACAATTAACGAAGCAATTATTGTTGCTAAAAAAATGAATGATGAGTATGTATCTACAGAACACCTACTCTTAGCCATTTTTAAATCTAAAAGTAAAATATCTCAAATCTTAAAAGACCAAGGAGTAACAGAAAAAGATTTAAATGCTGCAATAACAGAATTAAGAAACGGAAACAATGTAACATCTCAAAGTGCAGAAGAAAACTACAATTCTTTAGAAAAATACGCTAAAAACCTAAACAGACTAGCAGATGAGGGCAAATTAGACCCTGTAATTGGTCGTGATGAAGAAATTAGACGCGTACTACAAATTTTATCTCGTAGAACAAAAAATAACCCTATGCTAGTTGGTGAACCAGGCGTTGGTAAAACAGCCATTGCAGAAGGTATTGCACACCGTATTATACAAGGTGATATTCCTGATAATTTAAAAGACAAAATAATTTATTCTTTAGATATGGGAGCCCTAATTGCTGGTGCAAAATACAAGGGTGAGTTTGAAGAACGCTTGAAATCTGTAATTAAAGAAGTTACAAGTGCAGACGGACAAATTGTGCTGTTTATTGATGAAATACACACATTAGTAGGTGCTGGTGGCGGAGACGGAGCTATGGATGCCGCTAACATACTTAAACCTGCATTAGCTCGTGGAGAATTACGTGCTATTGGCGCCACTACTTTAGATGAATATCAAAAGTATTTTGAAAAAGATAAAGCACTAGAGCGTAGGTTTCAAAAAGTAATAGTAGACGAGCCAAGTACAGAAAGCTCTATCTCTATTTTACGTGGTATTAAAGAAAAATATGAGGCTCACCATAAAGTACGCATTAAAGATGAAGCTGTTATTGGAGCCGTAGAACTATCTCAACGTTACATTACCAATCGTTTTTTACCAGACAAGGCTATTGATTTAATGGATGAAGCTGCTGCTAAATTACGTATGGAAATTAACTCTAAACCAGAAGAATTAGATGTTCTTGATCGTAAAATAATGCAATTAGAAATTGAGATTGAAGCCATTAAAAGAGAAGACGATAAAGACAAACTAAAAATACTTAACGTAGACCTTGCAAATATTAAAGAAGAACGTAATGAAATTTTTGCAAAATGGGATAGCGAAAAAACTGTTGTAGACAACATACAGCAAGTTAAACAAGATATAGAAAACTATAAGTTAGAAGCAGAACGTGCAGAACGTAATGGAGATTATGGTAAAGTAGCAGAAATACGTTATGGTAAAATTAAAGAGTCGCAAGAAGCTTTAGATAAATTACAAAACACCTTAGCAGAACAACAAAGTAACGGTACTTTAATACAAGAAGAGGTTACATATGAGGATATTGCAGATGTGGTTGCAAAATGGACAGGTATTCCGGTAACTAAAATGCTACAAAGCGAAAGAGAAAAGTTACTAGACCTTGAGTCTGTTTTACACAAACGTGTAGTTGGGCAAGAAGAAGCTATAGAGGCAGTATCTGACGCCATTAGAAGAAGTAGGTCTGGTTTGCAAGATGCAAAACGCCCAATTGGCTCTTTCTTATTTTTAGGTACAACAGGTGTTGGTAAAACAGAACTTGCTAAAACTCTTGCCTCTTATTTGTTTGATGACGAAAATGCATTAACCAGAATAGATATGAGTGAGTACCAAGAAAGACACTCTGTAAGTAGATTAGTTGGTGCACCTCCAGGTTATGTTGGTTATGATGAAGGCGGACAGTTAACTGAGGCTGTAAGACGCAGACCTTATTCGGTAATTTTATTAGATGAAATTGAAAAAGCACACCCAGATACTTTTAATATTTTATTACAAGTGTTAGATGAAGGTAGATTAACAGACAACAAAGGTCGTGTTGCAGATTTTAAAAATACCATTATTATAATGACAAGTAATATGGGTAGCGCTATAATACAAGAAAGTTTTGATACGCACAAAGATGCTGTAAAAGCAACAGAAGCTGCTAAAACAGACGTATTAGGTTTGTTAAAAGCAAACATTAGACCAGAGTTTTTAAATAGGATAGATGATATTGTAATGTTTACACCATTATCTAAAGACAATATAACTCAAATTGTACGTTTGCAATTAAATGCTCTTAAAAAACTAGTAGCAGAACAAAACATAACTATTGACGCTACAGATGAAGCTATTGCATTTTTAGCTAAAAAAGGATATGATCCACAGTATGGAGCAAGACCAGTTAAGCGAATTATACAAAAAGAAGTATTAAACAATTTATCTAAAGAAATATTATCTGGCAAAGTAACTACAGACAGTATTGTTTTAATAGATAGTTTTGATGATAAATTGGTGTTTAGAAACAATAATTAATATAATTTAACAAGAATAGTAAAAAAAGCTTCCTTTAAGGGGGCTTTTTTTATGGTTCTATTTTATAGATTTTATATATTCGTAGAAACAACAAAGAGCATATGTCCACCAAGGCAGAAAAAACCAAAGAATTTATCATTAAAACTTCTGCGCCAATATTTAGCAAACAAGGCTATGTTGGTACAAGTATGAGTGATATTACCAAAGCAACCAATCTCACAAAAGGGGCTTTATATGGTAATTTTAAAAATAAAGAAGAAATTGCTCTAGCTTGTTTTGAGTACAATACCAATAAACTTTTAACAAAAATAGACGAACGCTTAAATATAGACGGCACTTCTTTAGATAAAATATACAGCTTAACTAGTTTTTACAGGCAGTATGCTGTATTTACTTTAGATATGGGAGGATGCCCCATAATAAATGTTGGTGTAGATGCTGAGTATAATAATAAAATACTATCCAGTGCAGCTAAAGAAATTGTACGCACTATAGAAGGTAAAATTGCTGCTGTATTAGAAAATGGTGTTAATAACAACGAATTAAAGTTACCTGTTACTCCTTTACAATTTGCAAAACAATTATATACAATGCTACAAGGCTCTGTGGCAATGGCTACCATTACACAAGATCGCAAGTATCTTTTAAATACAGTTAACTACATTAATCACTTAATAGAAAAGGAAGTTAAGTTATAAGTTTTCTTTTTTCTTGATAATAAAAGGCAGCATAAATTATATACTTTTTTGGCTAAAATTTAGTTATTGTATATACAACAACATCAAAAAAAATATTACATAAATGAAATTTTTAAAACCTACACTTTTAATATTACTTTTTTCAGTAATACTTGCTTGTAAAAATGATAAAAATGGCGCTTCTAATGAAGAAGCTAATAATACAGTTTCTACCTTCTATTTTATAAGACACGCAGAAAAAGATAGGTCGGACCAAGAAAACCAAGATCCAGAACTAGCCCAAGAAGGCTTAGGAAGGTCTATTTTTTGGGCTAAGGTTTTTGAGCCAATTGCTCTAGATGCCATTTATTCTACGGACTACCAAAGAACACAAATGACAGCGGCACCTACATCTGTACAAAAAAATATTTCTGTTACAAGTTATGATCCTTCAACCATAGAACCACAGCAATTTGTAACCGATAATTACGGTAAAAAAGTTTTAGTAGTTGGCCACAGTAACACTGTACCTAAGTTTGTAAATGCAATTATTGGTGAAGAAAAATTTGAACAAATAGATGATTATGACAACAGCGGCTTATTTATAGTAACAATAATTGGTACACAAGCCACTGCTGTAAAACTTAACTTAGATATTAGTAGACAATAATATTATCTAGTTCAATTTTAGATAATAATTCCAATTCATTGTTTTGGAACATTTTATCAATCTCTAAAATATTCATAGACTCGGTTTTAGGTTTGTAATTTTCATAATCTACAAATCTAATTCCGTTTACATAACGTTCGTTATAAGCAACTCTAAAACGCATACCTCCATCATTAACAAAAAACTTGTACGCTAAATAGTCTGGTTTAGTAGTTTCTTTATTAAACCAATACAAGTAAGTATCCTCAAAATCATCCCCTCCGTTTTCCTCACTAAAAGTTATTTTTACCTTATAGTATTGCTTTTCTTTAATAGTAACTTCTCCTAAAAATTCTTTTTTAACAGCTGCATCATTTAAACCATAAGGCAAAAGAGCAAAGTAAAAAACAGAGTTAATAGCATTATCAAACTTAACAGCCATAGAATCTGGCACGCTAACCAAACTATCATTTACTAAACGTGTAAACTTAGCTGATTTAATATCTGTAATAGTAGAAGAATCTTGTTTAAAAATACGCTTCATTATTCTACCACCGTTGTCTTGCAATAAAACATACTTTTTATTTCTAAAATCAAAAGAAATATTTTTAGTTTTATACAAACTGTCGCCTGTAGTTTTAATTGCATTGTCAACAACAGACTGCGCTGTTACTTCTTGTTTCTTTTCATTCTTACAAGCCGAAATTACAATCAGCAATAAGAAAAACATACTTTTTTTAATCATAAAATAAAATCTTTAGTGCATTAGTTGTAATGCTTTTAAAATCTTTACAAAATTGGTTTAAAATATTCTATTTTTGCAGTCTATGATGCAGAAAAAAATCAATATTAAAAATAAAAGAGCTAGGTTTGAGTATGAGCTATTAGATACTTATACAGCGGGCTTAGTTTTGTCTGGTACAGAAATAAAATCTATAAGAGAAGGTAAAGCAGCTATTACAGAAAGCTTTTGTGAATTTAATGACAGAGGAGAACTTTTTATAATTAATATGCAGGTTGATGAGTACTCTCACGGATCTCACTACAATCACCAACCAAAAGCATCTAGAAAATTATTACTGAATAAAGGAGAGCTAAAAAAACTTGAAAAAGAAGTTAAAAATACTGGATTAACTATAGTACCGTTAAATTTATTTTTAAATGACAGAGGTTTGGCTAAAATTAACATTGCATTAGCCAAAGGTAAAAAACTGCATGATAAAAGAGACTCTATAAAAGATAGAGACAATAAACGAGACTTAGACCGTATAAAAAAGAGCTTTAATAATTAGTTTTTATTCTCTAACAGTGGTACAAATTTAAAAGAACCAAATTCTTGTTTCTCAAATTCTAAATCGGATTTACGTACAAATAAAGTCATTATTTGGTCTTCTACCCCTACAGGTATCACCAACCTACCTCCTATTTTCAATTGCGCTAGTAATGGCTTAGGAACTATTGGCGCGCCAGCAGTAACAATAATACCATCAAAAGGAGCTTCTTCTGGGTAACCTTTATAACCATCTCCTAAAATTGCCTTTTTAGGCCTAATTCCCATTTTAGGGAAAAACAGCTTATTTTTTTTAAATAATTGAGATTGCCTTTCTATAGTAAATACACGAGCACCTAACTGTAATAAAACAGCAGTTTGGTATCCACTTCCTGTTCCTATTTCTAAAATAACATCATTAGGCTTTACCTCTAATAATTGTGATTGAAAAGCAACTGTGTAAGGCTGAGAAATAGTTTGCTCTGCACCTATAGGAAATGCTTTGTCTTGGTAAGCATGATCCTCAAAACTACTATCTAAAAACAAGTGTCTAGGAACCTTTTTTATAGCTTCAATAACCTTTGTATCTGTAATACCTTTTGCTACTAAAGTGTTAGCCAAAAGATTACGTTTACCACGATGTTTTAAGGTGTCTTTCAAAAGAGAATATTGGTTTAGTTTGAGCTACAAATTTAAGAATAAAAAGAAGATTTTATAGTAAAAACCAACTGTAGATATAAAATTAAAATTAGGTTTAATTAAAGTAATCAACATAGCAAGCCTAGTAGAAAGATTATATGTATTTTTGGCAATAATTAATAAAAAAATACCTAATGAGCATTGAAAGAGAATTAAGTAAAAGAAGCCAAAACAAATGCGAACTTTGCTCCAATGAAGAAAACTTAAAAGCTTACCAAGTTTCACCTACAAAAAATGGAGATTTACAAGATACAATATTTGCGTGCAACACGTGTATCACACAAATTGAAGATCCAGAACAAACAGACCCTAATCACTGGAGATGTTTAAATGATAGTATGTGGAGTGAACAAATACCTGTACAGATTATTGCTTGGCGTATGCTAAACAGATTACGTAAAGAAGGTTGGCCACAAGATCTTTTAGATATGATGTATTTAGATGATGATAATTTAGAATGGGCAAAAGCTACAGGTGAAGGTGAAGATCCTGAAGATAAAATAATACACAGAGATAGTAATGGTGTTATTATTAATGCAGGTGATAGCGTAGTGCTTATTAAAGATTTACCTGTAAAAGGCTCTAGTATGGTTGCTAAAAGAGGTACTGCCGTACGTAGAGTATCTTTAGATCATGAAAATGCAGAGTACATAGAAGGTAAAGTAGACGGGCAACAAATTGTGATTATTACTAAGTACGTAAAAAAGATATAAGTACTAACAAATACTAAAGTACAAGCAAATAATGTTTCATTTTTTTAGTAAAAAATATTTTTTAGTCGATTATTTAGAAGGCTACACAGACATACACAACCATATTTTACCAGGTATAGATGATGGTGCAAAAACACCAGATGAATCTTTAGAAATATTAGATGGCTTTAGTGACTTTGGAGTAACCAACTTCATATGCTCACCTCATATAATGAGTGGGTACTACCCTAATAATCCGCACACTATAGCTTCTTCTTTAGCTGTATTAAAGAATGAGTTAAAAAATAAAAACAAAACAGGTTTTACTATAGATGCAGCCGCAGAACATATGGTAGATCCTTATTTTGAAGAGCTTATAGCAACTAAAGAATTTATGCCTCTAAAGAAAGATTTTATACTAATTGAAATGTCTTTTTTACAAGAATCAATAAACTTTAAAGAAGCTGTACAAAAATTAAATAAAATACCATTGTCTCCTATCTTAGCCCATCCAGAACGCTATGCATTTGCACATAACAGATTTAAAGATTACAA
>NZ_JBDVAA010000021.1:0-4878 GCF_039943695.1 Cellulophaga sp.
GTACAAAGAGACAGCATTATTAGCAATTATAAATCTAAGTTTTTCTCTAGCTTTAATACGTTTCCTAAGCAAATGACACTAGATTCTTTGTTTATGGATGACTTTTTTAATGAAGATTTTTTTTCTAGTGATTTTGGAGAAGACTTTATGCAACTAGACAAGATTAGAGATAAAATGATGCAACAGCAACAGCAGTTTTTTAATAAATATTCTTCTAAAAATAAACTTAAAGAAAATGAAAAAACTAAATTATAAATAAATAAAACCCAAAACATAATTAATGTTTTGGGTTTTAACTTATCAAAAAGAATTATTATTTAGATATAACAATTTTTTGCTTTGTAGATTCTCCGTTTTTCTTAGCTAATTCTAGTACATACATACCATTTTCTAAAGAAGAAACATTTAGTTTACCGTCAGCTATATCTTTTCTTAATACAACCAATCCTTGTAAATTATAAACCTTAGCTTGCACATAGTCTGTATTGCTAATATTTACAGTGTTTTTAGCTGGTATTGGAAAAACAGTAAGTTCCTCTTCTGCTATTTTTTCTGTAGAAATTAGTGCTCTTGCTGCAGTATTAGATTTAACAAAAGTTAATCTATTTAAAGACCAATACTCATTTGCGCTAGCAGAAACATCTACCTTTAAAACTCCATTAGAAACAACTACGTTACGTAACACTGCATTTTTATACTCACCTGTTTTTGTAGACACCTTAGCAGATTTATTACCACAATTAATAGCATTATTTTTATGAGGTCCTAAACGATCTCCAAAAGTTGCTGTAACATCATAAGTACCATTTTCTACAGTAAATTGTAACGTTCTAGTGTTACCTAAACCATATGCAAAATCTCTATTTAAATCGTTTGTACCGTTAAAGCTGCCTCTATCTGCATAATTAACTCCGTTTTTAGTAGTCCAAATATCATCATTTAAACCATAAGAAACTCTTGTGTAATTAGGAAAAAGTGCAGAACTCTTAGAACCAAAATCAAAAGATCCTGAATTTAAAACACCAGAATTTACAGCACTATTAGAAGCTACAGGCTTATAAACTCTAATCCAATTTACAAGTAAATTATTATCTTCAAAGTTGTCTAATTCTTCATCTGTAGAAGACCTATTGGCCTCTGCTTGCCAACTCTGGTCTTCTACATTAATTATAATATCCATTTCTTTTGTAAACTTTCTTCCATTACGTAAATAATTAAAAGGATCTATAACACTAATATTAGACTTGTTTTTTGCATCGTTTAAGCTTGTAGCAATTTTCATTTTTTGATAGCCATTTACTCTATCTAATTCTCCATTAACACCTGTACTTGTTACGCCTGCCGGATAAGTATACTGCCAAGTACCGTCTGCCAATCTAGTTTGTACTGCAGTATCATCCAATACACGTACCATTTGTCCGTCTACATAATACTCCAACCTCGTAGGCGAAACCCAATTAACTCCAATTCTTACTACTCTACCACCCCATTGTGATACTCCATCTTTTCTCCACCAACTATTAACATCTGCAGGTTGGTAATCTTTAAAATTAGGAGGTCTAATAAATACATGGTGACTTAGGTGAATTTTATTTGAAAAGAAACTATTTCTATTATCATCTCCAGGTCCACCGTAACACTCAATTATATCTATTTCTTGTGTATCATCTGGACTAAGTAACCAAATGTCTGATGCTAAAGATGAGTTCATCACTTTAATACTTGCCTCTACAAAAACTGGGTATTTAACACGAGTTTTATTAGTGATACAACCAGCTCTAGTTTCTGGTCTAGATATTAAGCTACCTGTAGAACCTACAAATGATTTTGTTGCTCCAGGTACTCTAGAAGCCCAAATGTTTAGACTTCCTCCAGAAACAGCAACATGATCTTGTCTCCATACGGTTGGTCCTGGTCCTGGCCAATTATTAGGTTGACCACTTGCTTGATTATGAAATTTATTATACCATTTAGCATTATTAGTGGGACCAAAATCTGATACACTATTTGTTGGCATAAATTGATAATTAAAATCATCACTGGCATTTTTTTGTAATTTCCACTGTTTACCAGAACCCGCATTTGCAGGTATGGGTATGTTATCCCAGTCGTACTGACTGTGAACTAATAGAAATTGAAAAAATGCAAAAATCGATAGTAGGCTAATCTTCTTCATAAAAATGTAGTTTAAATATTAATTAAATTATTTCTCTGTTGAAAATTCATATCCTGGGGAAGACTAAATTTTTATTACACAGCTAAATTAAAATTTAACAAGATTAATATGACAAGTCTAGACTAGACTTATACTCAACATTTCATATTTTAGAAATAAATGCACACATACTACCATTCTGTTAAGCGTCTAAAACATTGGGTATTTTCAACTTATAGATACTTCAAATAGATAATTAATAATAAATTACTTACAAATTAATTTAATAGCAAAACTATAGTTTGTCTATATTATAAAACAAAAAAGGTTGCCTATAGGGACATAGGACAACCTTTATTAAAAGCGGGGACTGCTTTATATTGTATATTTAAAATTAGTCTTTTATGGTAAGTTCACCATTTTCATCGGCTTCAAACTCAACCTCGTAAAAATTAGTTACTATGTTACGCCCTTCTATAGTTTCGTTATTAGGTTCTGTAACATGTATTTCAAAATCTGATGATACCTTGTTTGTTTTGCTATTCGCTTCAATGTAATATTTTCTAACTTGGTAGTTATCTATTTCCATTTCATCTTCAATAAGCACAACTCCTTTATTTATATTAGAAAACATTGCATCTACATCTATATCACTGATTTTTAGTTTACCCTGAGCGTTTTTTATATAAAAGTTTTTCTGAAATGTATCACTCAAAGCCTCTTCATCTTCTAAAGTAGCTTCTACATGGTTCGTTTTTGTAGCATAACGTCTGCTATACAATTTGCCATCTTTTAAATACTTAATAGTTATGCTTCCTAAATCTGAGTTTAAATCTTCTTGAGAGTATAACTCAAATCTGTAAACTTCTAAATCTGCTCCAAAACTAGTTATTGCTAATTGTTTGGCTGCTTGTAAGCCTTCTAGTGTAGAAATCCTAATTGTATCTTTATCGCTACCACAAGAGGTTATTGCCAACATAATAAGGATAAACGTAATTTTTAAAGTATTTTTCATTTTTTTGTTTGATTGTTTCACACTTCAAAACTAGCCAAACAGTAGTAAAATCTTACATTAGAATGTAAAAATGAAGCTATCTAATATATATTTAAGTGTAGTTGATATATTTCCGTACTAAAAGTAAAAAAACAATATCTAAGAGATAAGCAGTAAAGTAGCTCCAAACAATGAGCCTATAATTAAACCTGTAACAACTTCTTTAGGTGTATGCCTTTTTAGCACTAATCTAGACCATAAAACAAGTAAGGTAAAAACAATTAATGTAGAGCCTAACATTAAGTTTACATGAATAATAGCAAGTGCCAAATAAATATTAATGGACACGTGCATAGAAATTTTGATAAAAAAATTAATTCCAAAAGAAACTATTAACATTAAAGTAGCTAAAGAAAAGCTTGTACATATATAGCTTGGCTGGTTTGTATACAATAAAAAAGCCAATACAATTAACATTAATGGTATGGCAAATATATATAAGGATTTACGCTCTTTTTTATTAGAGACATCTAAATCTGTATACTTACCTCTTCTTTTACCTATATAAACCCAAGCTATTAAGACCAAAAAAAAGATCCCATAAATAAGAGTTAGCGTATGGGAAAAAGTGTTTTTAGTATCGTTTAGATTAAAAATTAGAATTAAAAAAGGAAATAACAATAAAGGATGTCCTAATATTGATAAAAATTGAGCTATTTTAATTTTCATTTAAACCATTTATTATCACAAATATAGTTTTATTTGTACAAATAGTTAATTAATTACTGCAAGTGTTTTTTTTTACTTTAGATGATAACAAACCATAAAAATATAGAACTGCAATATACTGGTTATATAAACACTCCTTTATTATGGGTAGATAAACTTGTTTATGGGTTACAACAGTTTAAAATTAATAATATAAAAACAGCTGTCTTTAGCGAGCAATTACCCGCCAATTTAAGGTTAGGCAAACGTGTAGAACGCTATGTTAGTGCAGAACTAAATCAATTAAAAAGCATTAATGTTTTAGCAGAAAACATACAAATACAAAACAATAAGCTTACCATTGGAGAATTAGATTGTATTTTAATTAAGGATGATGTACCACATCACGTAGAAATAATATTTAAATTTTATTTGTTTGATGACTCTGTTGGAAACACAGAAATAGAACACTGGATTGGGCCAAACAGAAACGATACATTACTTAAAAAGCTAACCAAATTAAAAGAAAAACAACTACCACTACTCTACAACACACATACAAAACCATTATTAAAAAGTTTAAATGTAGATGCAAATGCAATACAGCAATTTGTTTTTTTTAAAGCTCAGTTATTTATACCGTTTAGTGTTAACGTAGAATTTAAGGACCTAAATAAAGAGTGCATTAAAGGATTTTATATTAAACATACAGATTTATTACAGTTTAAAGATTGTAAGTTTTATATTCCGTCTAAAACTAATTGGCTACAAGATGTACAAACCCAAGTAAACTGGCTTAAATATGATGAGTTTATTTTTGAAATAAATACCTTAATAACAGCTAAAAAGTCTCCTTTATGTTGGATTAAGTTCCCAAACGGAGAGTTACAAAAGTTTTTTGTGGTTTGGTGGTAGTTATAAAAATTAGCCAGATACTTTATCTAAAATACTTTTTCTATACAACTTTCCTAAGGGTAGTTTACTATTATTTTCTAGTATAACCTGGTTACCGTCTATTAGT
>NZ_JBDVAA010000022.1:0-3161 GCF_039943695.1 Cellulophaga sp.
CTCTAACACGTAAGTAAAAGTTAGCGTAATTTGTATGTATTTTAAAATTAACATTAGAATTACTCTGCGTAGTGCTTTCTAGAGTTATGCGCTCTGCAAGAATATTATACTTAGTTATTAATGAGTTTTGTATGGCAAATAAACTTGTAGCTGTACTAGATATTGTAACTTTAGAATCTACGTTTAAAAGTAAAATATTAGATATTTTTTCTAGAAAAGCTTCTCCTGTAGCACTTACTTTGGCTTTTGAGGCATCTAAGATATTTTGTTCTGTCTCTGTAATTACTACTTCACCATTAGTCACGGCAATTTTTGCATTTTCTCCTAAAGACTGCTTGGCATTAGTTAGTATAACTATTGCTGTAGAATCATTTTTACTAAAAGTATCTTCAATAATAGAAAGCTGAGATTCTTTAGACTTTAAGGCTTCTAAAGTTTTAGCCATATTTTTAGAATTTTGACTAGATACTTGTGTAAAGTTCTTAAGGTTAGTAAGTAATGATTTGTTTGCATTTTGCAATTCTGTTGCTTGGCTTTTGTATAAATCAGCTTCTGCAACGCTAACTTTAGCTATTTTTTTTGCTTCGGCTAAAGCAATATTAGTCTGTGCAATACTATCTTTCAAGGTTTCAACTTGTTCTATTAAGTCGCTCTTTTTTTGTGCGATAGTGGTAATTGTAAAACATAAAAATAGTAGGGTAGATAGGGTAATTTTTTTCATAAAACATATAAGATTTAAGAGACAAATTTAAACATTTAATTAAGGTGACAAATTAATTTTATGAAGTTGCTTTTTTTCAATTAAAATAGACTCTTTATACTTTAATATTAACTTAAAGATGTACCGTAATAATGACTGTCATATTGTTTTTTAATATCTTGCAGCCCAAAATTAATTAGTTTGCAGCAAATGTCTTATACTACATGTGTAGTAATACCCTGTTATAATGAAGTTAAAGAACTTAAAAATAGAGTTTATGATGGTTTTTTAAAAGAAAATACAGATACACTTATTTGTTTTGTAGATGATGGCTCCACAGATGGTACATACTCACAGCTAAAATCGTTAGAAGCACAATACCCTAATAAAGTTGTTGTTTACAAAAATCCAAAAAATGCAGGAAAAGCAGAGTCTGTAAGGAACGGAGTAAACTTTGTTTGCACTAATTACAATATAAACCTTGTTGGTTATTTAGATGCAGATTTGGCAACATCTTTAGAAGAGTTTACTTCATTAACAAACTATGTAGACCAAAATGTTTCTTTTGTTTTTGGATCTAGAATTATGAAGCTAGGTTCTACAATAGAGCGTAAAACGTCTCGTTTTTTTATTGGAAGATTTATAGCTACTGTAATTTCTATTATATTAGATTTAAAAGTTTACGATACACAATGTGGTTGTAAACTATTTAAGAAAGAATTGGCTATAGAAGTTTTTAATAAACCTTTTGTTTCTCGTTGGCTTTTTGATGTAGAAATTTTTAACAGAATTGTAGTGCTTTATGGTAAAGAAAAAGCATTAGAAAAAATGTTAGAAATTCCACTTAAACGTTGGGTAGATCAAGGAGATTCTAAAGTAAAAACATCTTACTTTTTTCAGCTTTGGTTAGACTTATATAAAATTAATAAAATTTGTAAACAAAGTGCTAATGCACAATAATAACAGTATAAAATGACTGATAAAAAAACTACCATTAATTATATGTTGATAGCCGTTTTGTCTATCGTTGTATTTAGGTTTATTATTACCGGAGCCATACCATTACTAGATAAAACAGAAGCTCGTTATGCAGAAATATCTAGGTTAATGCAAGAAACAGGGGAGTGGGTTGTTTTACAAATTGATTATAATGAACCCTTTTGGGCAAAACCACCATTATCTACTTGGATGTCTGCAATGAGTTTTCAACTTTTTGGTGTAAATGAATTAACTGCAAGGCTACCTTCGTTTTTATTAGGTGTGGCAATGTTATTTATATTAGGATATTTTGTTAAAAAAACAAAAGTATCTCCGTTACTCCCAGCTTTAGTTTTAGTTACAACTCCAGAATTTTTAATACATATGGGGGTAGTGTCTACAGATTCTGCTTTGTGTTTTAGTGTAATGTTAATTATGCTATCATTCTGGAAAAGTATTACATCAGATAAAAAAACAATTTGGAACTATCTATTTTTTGTTGGCTTAGGTTTAGGGTTTTTAGCTAAAGGGCCTTTAGTTTTGGTGTTAACGGGAGCTCCAGTATTTTTTTGGTTGTTGTTAGACCGTAAAACATTTTTTTATAACCTAGGCAAATTACCTTGGATAGTTGGTTTACTAATAACTGTAGTAATTGCTTTACCTTGGTATTTGTTAACAGAACAAAGATCACCAGGCTTTATAGATTATTTTATAGTAGGTGAACATTTTAATAGGTTTTTAAAACCAGGATGGAGTGGTGATTTATATGGTCAGCCAAAAACACAACCATTAGGTTTAATTTGGGTATTTATGTTGTCTTTTTGTTTGCCTTGGTTTTATATTGTAATAGCAAAAATAGTAAAGCTTAAAAAGCGTATTTTAGATGATAAATACACAGCTTTTTTATTGTTTTGGTTGTTGTGGACACCAATTTTCTTCACTATTTCTAAAAACATTTTGCATACTTATATTTTACCATCTACAATACCTTTGGCATTATTAATAGCGCATTGGTGGCCAGAGTACAAGCATAAAAGAAGGGCTTTAATTGCGTGCTCTATATTTCCTATTTTAGTTTTTATAGCAGGTGCAGGACTTTTGGTTACAGACCAGTGGAAAGTATATATGAACTCTGATAAGTTACTTATAGCAAAATCAGAAGAATTAAAAATTGATAAGAACCCGCCTATTTTGTACCTTGACTCTAAAACCTATTCTAGTCAGTTTTACAATAAGGGTAATGTTATAGATACTAGAGAAGAACCTGCTAAAATAGATTCTATTTTAGAGGCTTGTGATAAACTTTATATTTTACTGGATAAAAGAGAGTTTTACCTTTTACCTAAAAAGTATGTAAGTAAATTGCAGGTAATAGATACAACAAAAAAAGCACGTCTTTATTTGTACAATAAATGAGTGCTTTTACCATTATAATTTTAAAAAGGGAGCCTATTTTTTAGGCTCGCTTTTCATACATTCTTTT
>NZ_JBDVAA010000023.1:0-1369 GCF_039943695.1 Cellulophaga sp.
ACTAATAAAAATTGGTTTTATACTTGTTTTACTCTCTTTATTAAGTATTATATATCAACCTAATAAAGAAATAAGTATTTTAATAGGTATAGTTTTACTGCTTACAAGTGTTATTACTTTAATTTTAAAGGTAGAAAAAGCTATAGACTCAAAATTTAAAGAAAATAATAAATGAAAATATATACAAAAACGGGAGATAAAGGCACTACTGCCCTATTTGGCGGCACCAGAGTTCCTAAACACCACCTACGTATAGAGTCTTACGGTACAGTAGACGAGTTAAATTCTTGGATGGGATTAATACGTGACCAAGAGATACACAACCACTATAAAGATGTTATTGCAACCATACAAGACAAGTTATTTACTGTTGGTGCTGTTTTAGCTACAGATCCAGAAAAAATGGTGCTTAAAAACGGCAAAGAACGTCTAAATATTGAAAAAATTAGTAATACAGACATAGAGTTACTAGAGTTAGAAATGGATAAAATGAACGAATCTTTACCACAGATGACACATTTTATTTTACCTGGCGGACACACAACCGTGTCATACTGTCATATTGCGCGTACTGTTTGTCGTAGAGCAGAACGTTTAGCATCACATTTAAATGAGAACGAACCTTTTGAAGCAAATGTTTTGTCATTTATCAATAGGTTATCCGACTACTTATTTGTATTATCAAGAAAACTATCAAAAGACTTGGATGCAACCGAAATAAAATGGATTCCTGAGAAAAAAGTCTAATATTTACTTTTTTACAACGTTATCAACATATTGAATATCAACAATTTTAAAAAAATAAATTAAAAAACTACAAAAAAACTTGCTTTTCTTGTTTAAAAATTTATTTTTGCAAAAAATTAAAATTAACTATTACCATGTATTGGACATTAGAACTAGCATCTTATTTAAGTGATGCGCCTTGGCCAGCGACCAAAGATGAATTAATAGATTACGCCATTAGAACTGGTGCACCATTAGAAGTTGTAGAAAATTTACAATCTATGGAAGAAGAAGGTGGAGAAATCTACGAATCTATTGAGGAGATATGGCCTGACTATCCTACAGAAGAAGATTACCTCTGGAACGAGGATGAATATTAAATAAAGAAATACACAAAAAAGTCTCCTCGGAGGCTTTTTTTTTATGTAATTTTGGCAGACGCAGGTGGCTATTTGTACATTTTTAAAAACTGGAATACCTTTTGCGTAAGAAATTACATTCCGCAGTTTTACGGAACATTAATCTAAATAGTTGAGTGTGTTTACATTGTAAACAACAGACTTTATAAATTATAAAATATATGAGTTTCATTAATTCCGTGCTAAAGGCCTTTGTTGGTGATAAAGCCAAAGAAGACGTTAAG
>NZ_JBDVAA010000024.1:0-1603 GCF_039943695.1 Cellulophaga sp.
CTACAGGTGAAAAGGTTTGGGAAGATTACCATATTTATGGTGCTTGGTGGAAGAGTCCTACAGAAATAGAGTTTTATCTTGATGGTAAAAAAGTTTATACTGTAACTCCTAAAGCTGAGTTTAGTTTGCAAATGTACTTAAGATTGGTAGTAGAAACTTATGACTGGAATCCTGTTCCTGAAGATGGAGGAATGACAGCAAGTAAATCTGATAGAACAACGTATTATAATTGGGTTAGATCTTGGGAATTAAAAGATAATTAACCTTTAAATAATTGAAATTTAAAAAGCCCTTTACTGTTGTAAAGGGCTTTTTAAGTTAGTTAAACTGTAGTAACTTTTTATTAATTAATGTTTCCCATTTTTTTGCTAACTGTAGTTCCCCTGTTAGTTGCATTTTTAAGTCAGAATCATACACATAAAATAAAGCTTCTGGGTTGTTATTAAAACGAGGAATAAATTTTAAATATAAGCCTTGTATTATATACTCTTTTCTATCCTTATTAGTATTTATGGTTTTACTTTTTGTACCTATTTTACAGGTTTTAATGCCTTCTAAGTTTACTATTCCCTCGTTTATTACTCCTTCTTCATTTTTGTAATAGAAAACCCTATTTTGTTTATGGTCAATACCAATAATAAAGTTGGCGCTTATTTCATAATCATTAATTGTACAGTTGTCTCTATTTGCTACTTCTTGTAGTGCTGCTAGCATTTTTTTCTCTTTCTTTTTTCGTCCTTTAGCTATTAATATAAAAGGTAATATGCATACTATTACTATTATAATTGCTATTATATCTGTTCCTAAATCCATTATGTAATTTTTTAAAGTTGATGTAAATAAAAGTGTGGCTATGTGTATATACAGAGCCTTTAGTTAAATTGGTTTTACTGCGGTTGCAATAAAAAATGTATCAACTTAATTACAAGAAATAATGAAAAGGAAATATGAGTTTTAACTTTTTAAATTGTACTAAAAAGTTAATATAAGTACTGTAATAATTAGAATTTAGCGATAATATACTGTGCTGACTAGCAGAGGTATTTGAGGCTATAAAATTCTTAAATATATCTTTTAATGTAGAAGGAAAATTGCTGTTATTACTAGGAATGTCAACAATGTTTTCGGTTTGTGAAGTCTGCGTAAAGAAGTTGTTAGATGCATTGTATGAAAACTGAACTTCTTTTGCTGTAGAAATTTCTTCTACATTATAAGACGCAAGAGATTGTGTTACAACACCTATTGCTAAGCAATACAATGTAGTAAGTAAAAGTGCGCCTATAAATTTTACTGTTTTTTTCACGCCGCAAATGTACTTTAATCTATAAATAAGTAAATGTTAATTTATATTAAAGTTACTTGTTAAGGCAGTTTTTTACATTTTCTATAGCTTCTTGTTTATCTGCAAGTACCACTAAAATGTCTTTATCCTCAATAACAGTAGATCCGTTTGGTGTTACATATTTGTTATCTCTACGTATCATTGCTATAATTGCGTGCTTAGGAAAACCTAGATCTACAATTTTTTTATTTACAGCATAGCAATTAGCAGTAACAGAAATTTCTTTAATTAATGCTTTTGGGTTGTCTTCCATTAGAAGAT
>NZ_JBDVAA010000025.1:0-53623 GCF_039943695.1 Cellulophaga sp.
CAACAACAACAACAACAACAACAACAACAACAACAACAACAACAACAACAACAACAACAACAACAACAACAACAACAACAACAACAACAACAACAACAACAACAACAACAACAACAACCCTAAAGGTAAAAGGCCAAAACCAAAATCAAAGCCTAACCCTAACAACAAGGAAAATAACGCCAAAAGCCCGGCTAAAAAAAGACCTGTTGCAAACAAAAAAAACAATAACCCAAATAGCAACAACAACACTAACAAAAAAAGACCCACAAAAAATGCTAAGAAATAGTTTTATCATTTTTTTACTTGTACTCTTAGGAGCTTGCAACTCTAATATTGTAGAGACCAAATACAAGGCAACCAAAAATGGTGTCTGGAATAAAGATGAACCCGTAGATTTTTCTTTTAGTGCCCCAGATACAATAAACAGATATAATGTTTTTATCAATCTAAGAAATGACAACACATTTCCTTACAGTAACTTATTTTTAATATCAGAATTAAGTTTCCCAAATGGAACCATTATAAAAGATACTTTAGAGTATCAAATGGCACAACCAAACGGCGAATGGCTAGGTAAAGGCAATGGCAGCGTTAAAGAAAATAAACTATGGCTTAAAGAAAACATCGTTTTTCCAGAAAACGGCGTATATACATTACAAATATCACAAGCTATGCGTAAAAACGGAAGCGTTAATGGCGTAGCAAATTTAGAAGGCATCACAGATGTTGGGTATCAAATAGAAAAAATTAAAGAATAGCAATGGCAAAGGCTGTAAAGAAAAAAGAGAGTAAACCATTTTTAAAATTTGTAAAATGGTTTTGGATATTATTTGTAGTAGGTATAGTTTCTGCCGTACTAGTATTTCTATTAGCATCTATGGGTGCATTTGGAGAATTACCAGATTTTGAACGTTTAGAAAACCCACAAACAAATTTAGCTAGTCAAATTATATCTTCTGACGGAGAACTTTTAGGTAAGTATTATTTAGATGATAACAGAACAGATGTTGCTTATGACCAATTACCAAAACACTTGGTAGATGCCCTAGTTGCAACTGAAGATGCTCGTTATTTTGAACATTCTGGTATAGATGCACGTGGTACCTTAAGAGCATTTTTCTATTTAGGAAAAAAAGGTGGAGCTAGTACCATTTCTCAACAATTAGCTAAACAATTATTTACCGGCTTAGCTGCTAGAGGATGGCAACGTTACACTCAAAAAATCAAAGAATGGGTTATTGCAACTCGTTTAGAACGCCAATACACAAAAGAAGAAATTATAGCTATGTACTTTAACATCTATGATTTTGGCAACAATGCAGATGGTATACGTTCTGCTTCTCGTATTTACTTTGGCAAAGAACCTAAAGATTTAGATGTTAAGGAATCTGCTATGTTAGTAGGTATGTTTAAAAATTCATCTTTATACAACCCTACTCCTAAAAGAAACCCAAAGGGAACTTTAAACCGTAGAAATGTAGTTTTAGCACAAATGGCTAAATACGGCTACATTACCCAAAAAGACAAAGACTCTTTACAACAAATACCTTTAAGCTTAAACTTTTCTCCTGAAAACCACAAAGAAGGTCTTGCCACATATTTTAGAATGTACTTGCAAGGTTTTATGAACGACTGGGCGAAGAAAAACCCTAAACCAGCTTTAAAAGGAGAAAGAGAAAAATGGAATCTGTATTTAGACGGATTAAAAATCTACACTACTATTGATTCTAGAATGCAAAAAAATGCAGAAGTAGCTGTAGAAAAACATATGACAAAACTACAGGCTGAGTTTTTTGTTCAAAACACACCTGAACGCAATAAAAATGCTCCGTTTTTAGACCTAAATAAGAGCGAAATTAATAGGATTTTAGAACGAGGCATGAAATCTTCTGACCGATGGAGAGCTATGAAAAGAAATGGCAAATCTGAAAAAGAAATGAGAGCCATTTTTGAAAAGCCAATTCCAATGAAGGTTTTTAGCTGGACAAGCAAAACAAAAAACAAAGACACAGTAATGTCTCCTTTAGACTCTGTTAGGTATCACAAATCTTTTTTAAGAACAGCAATGATGTCTATGGAACCACAAACAGGACATGTTAAAGCTTGGGTTGGCGGTATAAATTACAAGTATTTTCAGTATGACAATGTGTATAGTGGATCTAGGCAAGCAGGTTCTACATTTAAACCATTTGTTTATGCTGCCGCTATAGACCAATTGCGTTTATCTCCTTGTGATTCTATTATGGATACACAACATTGTATTGCTGCTGGCAAGCACGGCAATACAGATGCTTGGTGCCCTAAAAATTCAAATGGTAAGTATTCTGGAGAAATGATGACACTTAAAAAAGCTCTAGCAAATTCCGTAAACTCTGTTACAGCAAAACTAATAGATGAAGTTGGCCCTGTTCCTGTAGTCCAAATGGCAAAAAAATTAGGTATTACTAAAGAATTGCCAGAAGTACCATCTATTGCTCTAGGTACCGCAGATATGAGTGTTTATGAAATGGTTGGCGCATATGGTGCTTTTGCAAACCAAGGTGTTTATGTAAAACCAGTAATGGTTACAAGAATTGAAGATAAAAACGGCACTGTTTTATATGAATACACCCCACAAACAAAAGACGTTATGAGCAAAGATGTTGCCTATGCCGTTGTAAACCTAATGGAAGGTGTAACCAACGAAGGCTCTGGAGCCAGACTTAGATCAGGTCATTCAAACGCAAAATTTTACGAAGAAGTTATGACTGGCCACCCTTATAAACTTAGCAATCCTATAGCTGGTAAAACAGGAACTACACAAAACCAAAGTGATGGTTGGTTTATGGGTATGGTGCCAAACCTAGTTACTGGAGTTTGGGTTGGTGGTGAAGATAGAGCAACGCACTTTAAAGGCATTAAATATGGACAAGGAGCTACTATGGCCTTACCAATATGGGGAATGTATATGAAAGCAAATTATGCAAACAAAGATTTAGGCATATCAGACAAAGCATTCACCAAACCCAAAAACCTGTCTATTAATGTAGATTGTGCTAAGGTTAGAAAAGAAATGCAACAAGATCAGCGCGTTGATGACGATTTAGAAGATCTTGATTTTTAATTAATTCTTATTTAAAATGATTAGAAAAACAGTAGCAAACGTTAAAGAAGCACTTAAAGGCGTAAAAGACAATATGACTTTTATGGTTGGTGGTTTTGGCTTATGCGGCATTCCAGAAAACGCAATATCAGAATTGGTTGACCTGAATGTTACAGGCATAACTTGTATATCTAACAATGCAGGTGTAGATGATTTTGGTCTTGGTTTATTACTTCAAAAACGTCAAGTAAAAAAAATGGTATCTTCATATGTAGGTGAAAATGATGAGTTTGAAAGACAAATGCTAAGCGGTGAGTTAGAAGTAGAATTAACACCACAAGGCACCTTAGCAGAAAAATGCAGAGCTGCGCAATCTGGCTTCCCTGCATTTTATACTCCTGCTGGCTACGGTACAGAAGTAGCAGAAGGGAAAGAAACAAGAGAGTTTAACGGCAAAATGTATGTTTTAGAGGAAGCCGCTAAAGCAGACTTTGCTTTTGTAAAAGCTTGGAAAGGTGATGAAGCTGGGAACCTTATATTTAAAGGAACTGCTCGTAACTTTAATGCAGTAATGTGTGGCGCAGCTACAATAACTGTTGCAGAGGTTGAAGAGTTACTTCCAGCAGGAAGTTTAGACCCTAATGAAATTCACGTTCCTGGTATATTTGTGCAACGAATTTTTCAAGGAAAAGACTATCAAAAAAGAATAGAACAACGTACTGTTAGAGCTAGAGAGTAATACAAAAATTGCTTATGAAACTATCGTATAGATGTCCTTCTTGCAAAGCAACAAATTACTACACACCAGTAATAGCAACCAGAGGAGATCTGCATATGAAAATCGGTGATAATTTTGACACCAATTGTAAAAATTGTAACTCTAAGGAAAAAGTACACATTAATAAAATTACAGCAGTACAAGACAAAAGGTTAATTGTTATAGGAGCTATAATTGGTCTTATAACCGCAATAATTTTATGGTCTATTTTTGGAGCTATTGGAACAGTTGCATTTGGAATTCCCATAATTTTTATGTCTGTAGAAAGTAGCGCAACTAACACCTTTAACAAATATATGATAAGACGCAGGTAGCTTATCAACTTAAATAATATTCAATTTTATAGTAACTATTATGCTAGATAAAAACGGAATAGCTAAACGTATAGCAAAGGAAGTACAAGACGGGTTTTATGTAAATCTTGGTATTGGCATACCAACGTTAGTAGCCAATTTTGTAAATAATGATATTAGTGTTGAGTTCCAGAGTGAAAATGGCGTATTAGGCATGGGGCCTTTTCCTTTTGAAGGCGAAGAAGATGCCGATATTATTAACGCCGGCAAACAAACCATTACAACGCTTCCTGGAGCTTCTTTTTTTGATTCTGCCACTAGTTTTGGAATGATAAGAGGACAACACGTAGACCTTACCATTTTAGGCGCTATGGAAGTTTCTGAAAACGGAGATATTGCCAACTGGAAAATTCCAGGTAAAATGGTAAAAGGTATGGGGGGCGCTATGGATTTAGTTGCTTCTGCAGAAAATATTATTGTTGCAATGATGCACACCAATCGCGCTGGCGAATCTAAATTACTAGACAAATGTACATTACCATTAACAGGCGTTGGTTGTGTAAAAAAGATAGTAACCAACCTTGCCGTTTTAGAGGTTACAAAAGACGGTTTTTTACTTTTAGAACGAGCACCAGGGGTGTCTGTAGAGGAAATTAAAAAAGCCACAAAAGGAACATTAATTATTAATGGCGATGTTCCTGAGATGGATATTTAAACAAAAAACTAGGCGCTTGCAACAAAAAAAAGCCATTTTACAACAATTGTTTTACAATTTTAAAGTATGCACATATATTTACATTTTATAAAGCTTAACCTTAAATTACAACTTTAAACAATATAACTATGAGTACCCAAATTTATCCTACAACACAGAAAGTAATTTACAAGAAGAACTTTTTTTCTGGAATTATTAGCCTAACAAAAAAACTATTTATGATATCATAAATGAGTTTAAAGCAAAGACATTAAAAGGAGCTGCATTTAAAATGCCGCTCCTTTTCTATTTTAAAACAGTTTTCAATAATAGATTTTTTACAATAAAAAGACAATACACCCTTTTACTACCTTCAATATAAAGAGAAATAAGAATTACCTACCTTTACTACACACACAAACTTAATTACATCACAAAATAGCCTTAAAACGCTTGATTATGTTACCTAGAGGATATAACTTAGTATAAAATTCAGTTAAAATGAAAAAAATCACACACACAACACTAATGCTAGCACTTCTCTTATTTGTTACATCTGTTTCTGCACAAATTCCAAAAGACCACAACAACAGAGAACGCTTACTAGGCAAAATTAGCAAGTCTGATTTAACACAAAACTCATTTGCAAATTGGTTTACACCTAATTATAATGACTACAAGGTAGACACAAAAACACTAAACACAATAAAAAAAGATTTAAAAGAATACAAAATAGTTGCTTTTATGGGCACTTGGTGCGGAGATAGCAAAAGAGAAACACCTCCTTTTTATAAAATACTAGAAGCCGCTAACTTTCCAATGGAAAATTTTAGCATAGTGGCTGTAGACAATGCAAAAAATAACTACAAAAAAAGTCCTGGAGGAGAAGAAAAAGGATTAAACATTACACACGTTCCCACGTTTATTTTATACAAAAATAATAAGGAAGTTAACCGAATAGTAGAATCGCCCGTAATAAGCCTAGAAAAGGATTTAAAAGCTATTGTAACAGGCAGTACTTACATTCCCAATTACGCCGATTAAAAAGCAAAACATAAAAAATCCCAAGCTGTACATACAACTTGGGATTTTTAATTTTATGTAAATAGTTACACTGTAACTTATTTTAGCTTATCCTTTAATGTTTGCAGATAAAAATTCACGGTTCATACGTGCAATGTTCTCTAAAGAAATTCCTTTAGGACATTCTACCTCACAAGCACCTGTATTAGTACAGTTACCAAAACCTTCTAAATCCATTTGAGCAACCATATTTTTAACACGGTCTGTTGCTTCTACTTGTCCTTGTGGCAATAAAGCATACTGAGATACTTTAGCTCCTACAAACAACATAGCCGAAGAGTTTTTACAACTTGCAACACAAGCACCACACCCAATACAAGTTGCAGCATCCATAGCTTCATCTGCAGCGTGCTTAGAAATAGGAATTGCGTTAGCATCTTGTGTATTACCAGAAGTGTTTACGGATATATAACCACCTGCGTGTTGTATACGATCAAAAGCACCTCTATCTACAACTAAATCCTTTAATACAGGAAATGCAGCTGCTCTAAATGGCTCTATTGTAATAGTATCACCATCTTTAAACATACGCATGTGTAATTGACAAGTAGTTACCCCTCTATCTGGTCCGTGAGCTTCACCATTAATGTACATAGAGCACATACCGCAAATACCTTCGCGACAATCATGATCAAAAGCTACTGGCTCCTCACCAGAGTTAATTAACTGTTCGTTTAAAACATCCATCATTTCTAAGAAAGACATATGTTCTGAGATCTCAGTCACTTTATAATCGACCATCTGACCTTTAGATTGAGCATCTTTTTGACGCCAAATTTTAAGTGTTAAATTCATAATGTCTATCTTATTTGTATGAACGTTGTTTTAATTCAATTTCGTTAAACTCAAGGTCTTCTTTGTGTAAAATAGCATCTCCAGGTTCTCCTTTATATTCCCAAGCAGAAACAAAAGCAAACTCTTTATCATTACGCTTAGCTTCACCCTTTTGCTCACCATCTAACTCTACAGACTCTTCTCTAAAGTGACCACCACAAGACTCTTCTCTTTCCAAAGCATCTTTTGCAAACAACTCTCCTAGCTCTAAGAAATCTGCTACACGACCAGCCTTCTCCAATTCGCTATTTAATTCATTTGCATTACCTGGAACACTAACGTTTTTGTAAAAATCTTCACGTAATTCTTTAATCTCTACCATTGCCTCTCTTAACCCTTGTGCGTTACGAGACATACCACATTTCTCCCACATAATATTACCTAATTTCTTATGGTAATAATCTACAGAATGAGATCCTTTATTATTTACAAAGAAGTTAATTTTATCTGTCACTTCCTTTTCAGCAGCATCAAACTCTGGTGTATCAGTAGGAATTTTACCTGTTCTAATTTCGTGAGAAAGATAATCTCCAATTGTATAAGGCAAAACAAAATAACCATCTGCTAAACCTTGCATTAAAGCAGAAGCTCCTAATCTGTTTGCTCCGTGATCAGAGAAGTTTGCTTCACCAATACAGTATAAACCGTCTACAGTAGTCATTAAGTTATAATCTACCCATACACCACCCATTGTATAATGTACCGCTGGGTATATCATCATTGGAGTTTTATAAGGATCTTGATCTACAATTTTCTCATACATCTGAAAAAGGTTACCGTATTTAGCCTTAACTATTGCAGCACCTAACTCATATATCTTATCTGCAGAAGCATTAGCTATATTATGAATTTTAGCCTGCTCTTTACCATATCTTTCAATAGCAGAAGCAAAATCTAAATAAACAGCTTCACCAGTTGCATTAACACCGTAACCAGCATCACAACGTTCTTTTGCTGCTCTAGATGCAACATCACGCGGTACCAAGTTACCAAATGCAGGATACCTTCTTTCTAAGTAATAATCTCTTTCATCTTCAGACAAATCGGTCGGCTTTTTCTTGCCTTCACGAATTGCTAAAACATCATCCATATTTTTAGGAACCCAAATACGACCATCATTACGCAAAGATTCTGACATCAATGTTAATTTAGATTGATAGTCTCCTGAACGTGGAATACACGTTGGGTGAATTTGAGTATAACAAGGGTTTGCAAAAAATGCTCCCTTTTTATGTATTTTCCAAGCAGCAGTTGCATTAGAACCCATTGCATTTGTAGACAAGAAATAAACGTTACCATAACCACCAGAAGCAATTACAACTGCGTGTGCAGAATGACGTTCTATTTCTCCTGTAACTAAGTTACGAGCAATAATACCACGCGCTTTACCATCTATTTTTACAACATCTAACATTTCATGACGATTGAACGGTGTAATTTTACCACGTGCAATTTGTCTGTTCATTGCAGAATATGCTCCTAATAATAACTGTTGTCCTGTTTGTCCTTTAGCATAAAAAGTTCTAGAAACTAATACTCCTCCAAAAGAACGGTTATCTAATAATCCGCCGTAATCACGTGCAAAGGGAACCCCTTGTGCTACACACTGATCTATAATATTGGCAGAAACCTCAGCCAAACGATAAACGTTTGCCTCACGAGAACGGTAATCCCCTCCTTTAACCGTGTCATAAAACAAACGGTAAGTAGAATCTCCATCTCCTTGGTAATTTTTTGCTGCATTTATACCACCTTGTGCCGCAATAGAGTGTGCTCTACGCGGAGAATCTTGGTAGCAAAATGTTTTTACATTGTAACCTAACTCTGCTAATGTAGCAGCAGCAGAACCACCTGCCAAACCAGTACCAACAACAATAACATCTATGTTACGTTTGTTAGCCGGGTTAACTAAATCTATATGGTTTTTATAATCGGTCCACTTAGTTTTAAGAGGGCCTTTAGGTACTTTAGAATCTAATACAGACATATGATACTATATTATTAATGATTAAAATAATGAAAAAGGGCTATAAAAATAAATCCTAAAGGAAGTATTATAGCATAAGCCTTACCAAAAGCCTGAAGCTTTTGTTTTCTCATAGAGCTAACTCCAGAAGATTGAAACGCAGAACTAAATCCGTGCATAAGGTGTAAAGATAAAAACACAAATGCCAAAACATAAGCGCCAACTCTTAATGGGTTAACAAACTTGTGCGTTAGCTCTTCGTAATAACGAAAGCCTTCGCCATCTGCTAATAATCCAGACATATCGCCTTGGATGTATTTTGTGTCTATTTCTGGTAACCAGAAATCAATAAAGTGAAGCACCAAGAAACCTAGTATAGCCAAACCGCTATAAATCATATTCCTACTCATCCAGCTAGAATTAGCTGCTCCATTATTTTTAGCATATTTTACTACTCTTGCTTGTCTATTTTTAAATTCAAGAATAAAGCCCATTATAAAATGATACATTACTCCAAAAATTAAAATCGGCTGTAATAAATACTGCACAGCCCAAAAAGTACCCATAAAATGAGAAGCCTCATTAAATGCGTTTGGACTAAATACCGATAAAATGTTAATAGCAAAGTGCTGAAGTAGAAAAAACATTAAAAATAAAGCAGAAAGTGCCATTGCATACTTTCTACCAATTGAAGATTTAAAAAATCCGCTCATTTGTTGTTAGTTTTTGTTCTACAAATTTACGACGCAATTAAGTTATCAACAAACTTTGCCCTGATTATGTAGCATATTTAGAATTAATTTAAAGAAAGTTAGAGTAACAATTCTCTTAATTATTATTTTTGACCGATATTCATAGAAAATTATTAAGATCTAAAAGATGGACATTGGGCTACTTTCTGTTAGTATGGCAGTATATTCTACCCGTAGAATTGCACAAGAAGCAGAAAAAAGAGGGCATTACATAGAGTTAATAGACCACACTAAGTGCTCTGTTAAACTTGGTGCAGATACACCCAAAGTATACCTTAATGAAGAAGACATTACAAATGAGTTTGATGCTATAATTCCTAGAATAGGAAACAAGGTAACAAGACACGGTGCTGCTGTTGTTAGAGAGTTTGAGTTAAATGGTGTTTTTACCACTGTAAAATCCTTAAGCATTATAAAAGCCCGTAATAAAGTAAAAACATTACAAATTATGTCTAGATGTGGTGTTCCTATTCCAGAAACATTGTTTTCTATAAATCCAAATAACATAGAATCTCAAATAGCATTACTTGGAGGAACACCCGTAATTATTAAACTGCAAGAAGGCACACAAGGTCTTGGTGTAATATTAGCAGAGACTAAAAAATCTGCCAAGTCTATTATAGATACGTTTTACAAGATGGATACGAGTATTCTAATTCAGAAGTTTATAGCAGAATCTAACGGAGAAGATATTCGCATTTTTGTTGTAGGCAACAAAATTGTTGCTAGTATGAAAAGAACTAGCGAGGCAGGTGAGTTTAGGTCTAATGTACACAGAGGTGCAACTGCACAAATGATAGAGCCAACAGCTTTTGAATGCAAAATAGCACTTAGAGCAGTTAAACAATTAGATTTAGGAGTTGCTGGCGTAGATTTAATACGATCTAAAAACGGTCCTTTGTTAATAGAGGTAAATGCATCACCTGGCTTAGAAGGTATAGAAAGTGCCACAGGAGTTAACGTTGCAGAGAAAATTATAGAATACGTAGAGAAAAATGCATTTAAAAGAAGAAAATAAAACCATTACTATTGGCACAGAAAGTGTTAAACCTGGACAAGAGAAACTGGTAAGCATAAAGATAGATAGACTACCAACAGGTACAATTATAGATATTCCTATTTACGTATTTAACTCTAAAAATCCGGGACCAACTTTATTGGTGCAAGCTGGTTTACATGGCGACGAAATTAACGGCATAGAAATAGTACGCAGAATGCTAGACAAAAAGTATTTTAATGTTGACAAAGGGAGCATTATTGCTGTACCAATTTTAAATATTTTTGGATTTATACATTTTTCTAGAGAGCTACCAGACGGTAAAGATGTAAACAGAAGTTTTCCTGGCTCAAAATCGGGCTCATTAGCAAGCAGAATTGCATATCATTTTTCTAGAGAAATTTTTCCTCAGATAGATTTTGGTGTGGATTTACACACAGGTGGTGGCAGAAGGTCTAATTATCCCCAAACAAGATATACCGCAGCAGATACAAACAGTAAAAAGTTAGCCACTATTTTTAATGCTCCTTTTACATTTTCATCAGACCTTATACCTAAATCTTTTAGAAAAACGGCTTTTACAAAAGGGATACCAACTATTGTATATGAAGCCGGTGAAAGTATGCGTATAGATGAATATTCTATTCAACAAGGTGTACAAGGTATTTTAAATATTCTGCATCACTTTAATATGCTAAATAAACCAGAAGCATTAATAGCAGAAAAAGAAGAAACAGTTTATTTAACCAACAGAAAATGGTTACGTGCACCAACAGCCGGAATGTTTTTACCAAAAATTAAAAATGGCAGCGACATAAAAAAAGGAGCTGTTATTGGCATTGTTACCGATGCTTTTTCTAAACGAAATAAAGAAATAAAAGCACCATTTACTGGTTGTGTTTTTTGTATTAATCACCAAGCTGTAGTTAACCAAGGGGAAGCCCTTTTTCACATAGGAGAATTAGCTTAATTAGGGCTAATTCTTCAATTTTAACGCCAACATCTTCAATTTTTTAATTTCGTTTTTACAAACTAATCAGTCTACTTATGCAATTAATTCAAGCTTCATCAATTTAAAACGTGTATTTTATCGATCTTAAACTGTATTCCCACAGGTTATATCTCCTCAGTCAAAATATATCAAAACAACAAACAAACTAGTTGGTTTGTTAACGAACATATGTTATTAAGAATAATTACAATTAATAACCTTTACTTAAAGTGTTAACGTAAAGACAAAATTAAGGTAATACAAACACCATAATGATTTAACAATATTGGTTGCGTTGTATAATAGTTTTGCCCTCGAGAAATAATAACCAACAACACTTTAAAAATGTACAAAAAATTATTAGTTAGGGCATTTGCATTTTCCTTAATAGGAGCAAGTATTATTAGCTGCGATCCTGAGGACGGAATTGACGGAACAAACGGAAAAGATGGTATTGACGGAATTAACGGTCAGGACGGAGAAGATGGTGAAGACTTTACACCTACTGCATCTATATTTGAAAACAAATCTAATATGAAGCCATTAATTGCCCTAGATGGACAATTTAACTTTGTAGAAGCATACTCCTTAGTAAGCTCTAGTGATGTGTTAAATTTTAACGGAACAGACTTTAGAATTGGTGGGGGCGCAGATGGTGCCGGACTAATTAAAAACGGAGAAGGATATGAGTATGTTGTAAATTTTGAAGATCATTTTGCTGTTGCAAGACTATCTTTAGATAAACAGTTTAATATTACAGATGCTACATATTTACTAAACTCTAGCGTTGCAGATTTTGCTCGCCAGTGTTCTGGCACAATGTGGGAAAAGGAAATTCACGGAGGCACAAAAGATTTGTTTTTATCTGCATCCGAAGCTTTTAATTTTGATGTAAAAGGAATAGACCCACTAATAGAAACCCCTACACCAACTGCTGATTTTGGCTTAGATGCATTGGGTGAATTTGCTTGGGAAAATGCTACACCATTACCACAAGGTGCATACGCAGGGCAAACTGTAATAGTTGGTGGCGATGATGATTCTTCTGGTTCTGAAGGTCAGGTTATTATGTACCATTCTACTGCCGGTGATGCAGATTTAACAGGAGGTAAAATATATGTTTTACGCTTAAAGCAAGTGTCAGATGGCGCTGGTGCCGTTATGGATGTAGCAGCAAATACGCAATACAACGAGGGCAACCTAGATTTTCAAGAAACGTATGATGTAGAATTTGTTGAAATAGTAAACGGTTCGAGCTTAACTATTGATGAAATGGAAACAGCTTGTAATGACGTTTTTGCATCTCAGTTTATGAGAGTTGAAGACGTAGATTACCAAAAAGGAAGTGATGCAAATGCTAGAAACGTATATTTTGCAGTTACAGGCCGTGGACCAGGAAGAGGCACATATAACGATTGGGGTACAGTTTACAAGTTAGAACTAGACCCAACTAACCCATTAGAAGGTAAATTAACGCAAGTTATAAGTGGTAATACAGATACAAATAATATGGATGGTAATTTAGCAATGCTACAAAGCCCAGACAACATTTGTGTAACAGAAAACTATATTTACACACAAGAAGACCCTAACTCTTTTAGCAGAGGACACGCTGCTTATATTTATCAGTCAGATTTAGAAGGAAACAACTCTAAAAAAGTACTAGAATTAGTTGTTAGAAACGACTTAGCTATTGATAAAACTACTAGCTTAAGTGGCGAATTTGGTTCTTTAATAGATATCTCTGATAAAATAGGCGAACCAGATACATTTATGCTAGCCTTACAGCCTCACTACTGGAAAAGTAATGATTTTGCTGGTGTAGACGGCGGAACTCAATCTTTACAACACCCTTGGTTAGGAGACACACCTTACTTAGAAGGATCTCAAATTGTAATAATAAAGGGGTTACCTAGATAAAAACAACACATATTTTTACTAAAAAGATCCCTGTATCATCTGGTACAGGGACTTTTTACTATAAAACCACAACAAATGCTTAAACACAGTTTTAAAATTATAGCTGTTCTATTTTTACTAATCTCCTCTTGCAAGCAGAAACAAAGTTATACCAAAACCACAACACCGGAAGATGTGAACTGGCAGCCGGCCCAAGAATATTACTTGGAGCAAATGACATTAGCCACAAATTTAATAGACTCTTTAAACACATTAAAGATTGATGACTCAATTGCAAAGCCTTTATTTTTTAAACTACGATTAGCTTTTAAAAAAGCAGAACCCTACGCAGGTGTTTTAAATTCGTCTGTAACACATAAAGCCAATGGCCCTGCTTTACCAATTTATAATGATGATAGTGGCAGAATAGTTGCCCCTATTGGCTTACAAAAAATTGAAGAATCTTTATTTACTGAAGAAGGCAACCAAAAAGACTTTTTAAGAGAACTCTATTACCAAAAAGGCTTTTTAAACAACTTAAAAGAAAATATTAAAAAAAGAGAATTAACACCTAAACGTTTTTTTATTGGCACACACCAACAATTAATGCGTATTGTTAGTTTGGCATTAGCAGGTTTTGACACTCCTGTTACAGGGCAAAGTATAACCGAGACTGCAGTTTCTTTAAAAAGCTTACATAAAGTATATCAATTATCATTGCAAGACTTAATTATATCTAACAATGAGCAGCTAGATCGTGATTTTTCAAAAAACATACAAAGGGCGGTAAAATATATTAATAAAAATACTGACTTTGCCTTATTTGATAGATACACGTTTATAAGGGACTATCTTAATCCAATTACTAGAAACTGGGTAGAAATAAGAAAAACATCAGAACTTTGGGACGGAAAAACAAATGCTTATCCTTTTAATTTTGATGCTCCAACTTTTTTTGAAGAAGACAGCTTTAATACCAATTACTTTTTAGATGTGAATGATAGAAATCCGTCTGAAGAAAAAATTGCACTAGGTAAAAAGTTATTTTTTGATAAAAACTTATCTAATAATCAAACAATGTCATGTGCTACCTGTCACCTACCAAGCAAAGGTTATGCAGATGGCTTATCTTTAGGCAATGACAACAACAAAGCTTTATTACAAAGAAACACCCCTACTTTATTAAACAGTATATATCAAAAAGCTTTTTTTTGGGACGGTAGAGCAAATACAATAGATGACCAAATTAGCGCTGTTTTTAAAAACGACAAAGAGTTTAATACAGATGTGCATCGTTTTTCTGGAAACATACTAAAAGACACCACTTACTCTAAATTATTTAAAAATGTTTTTGGCGTTGTACCCAATAGTAATCGAGAAACAGTAAGAGCAATATCTGTTTATGTATCTACACTAATTGGTTTTAATTCTAGGTTTGATAAAGATATGCGTGGCGAAACAAGCAATTTTACCACTCAAGAAAAAAATGGTTTTAATTTATTTATGGGAAAAGCTTTATGCGCAACTTGCCATTTTGTACCACTAACAAACGGCACAGTACCGCCTTTTTATAAAGAAACCGAAAAAGAAGTTATTGGCGTGCCAAAAACAAGCAAAAACAAAGCTTTAGATAACGACAGAGGATTTTATTGGGTATTTGAAGAAGACATACATGACAAAATGTTTAAAACACCAACTATTAGAAACATTACACTAACAGCACCATATATGCACAATGGTATTTACAATACTTTAGAAGAAGTTGTAAATTTCTACAATTTAGGAGGAGGAGCAGGTTTAGGTTTTTCTTTAGAGCACCAAACACTACCTTTTGATGAGCTTAATTTATTAGAAAGCGAGCAAAAAGACTTAATTGCATTTATGCATACACTAACCGACAATTCAGTTGCAGAAAAGAATTAAAAAAAACCAAAAACTAAATTAGTTTTTGGTTTTTTGCTTTTTATTTAAGTTTAAGTAGCCACCAAAAACAATGTTCCATTGTGAAAAGCCAAAACTTTGTTTTCCACGGTCAGAATCATTAGGTGTTGTTACAATACTAGGCAAATTTATATAACCACCTTTTAGCTCAGATTGAATAAAGAATACATCAAAAAAAGTAAGGTTTAAACCAGCTGTTGCACCAAGTCCATAACCAGACAAATGAAATTCATCGTTTCTTCCTCTGTTTAAAAAATTAGAGTTTGTTTTTGGTATTACAACACCTGCATTAACACCTACAAGCATATTAAGATCTATAATACCTCCTAAATTTGCAATAGCATCGTTTCTTCTTAAAGCTACATTTACATAATTTAAACCATCTGTGTGCTCAAGACTTAAAAAACTCTCACCATCTATCACAATATCATCATTATCATAGACACCATCATAAGCAGTTCCTGTGTTTTCTATATAGCCAGATATTTTCACTGTTTGCAAATCTCTAACAATATATTTCATATGGTCTGTACCAATAGAAACATCCCAATGGTCATTTAAAAAATACCCTACCCTAAAATTAAATTGAGGAATAGTTAACCTACTTGGGTTTAAGTGCTTGCCAACTTTCCATTCCAAATCTTCGTCCTTGGCTTTTACGTTATTTAAAACAAAATTATGATCACTTCCTTTAAATTCGATGTCAGAAGATGTGTACTCCGACTTATTCCAACCCCAATATAAATACAGTTTTCCTTTTTTAGAATCTGAGCTTATGGCAACAGCCTCTTGACCATGTGAAGCAACTGAACTTACAATGAAGAATAGTAAAAAAAATATACGCATTTTCTGTTATAAAGTTAATAAAATAAAGAGGTGCAAAATTAATGCTTTAAAAAATTACACCTCTCATTTTACACCTTTTTTAACATAAAAAAGCCAAGAAATTTATCTTGGCTTTTTAAAAATATAACAATTGGTATTTTATTTTATTTCAAAAGAGGTAGATGCCGATCCGCCATTACCAGATAATTCAATTTTATAAGTTCCTTTTGGCAAATACGTTTTACCGTCTTTAGCCTGTGTTAATTGTGCTTTATTCTTTTTTAAGTAGTTTGATTTTCCCGTCTTAGAAAAAGCAACATCGTAAGAAAGCACATTAAATCCTTTTTCACCATCTACAGTAACAGCACTAACTTCTATGTTATTCATAGTTAAAATACGAGCTTTAAAACTACCGCTTTTAGCTGCGTAAAAATTAACATCTACCCCTGGCGTATTTGGTCTAAACCTTGTTGAAGGAGCATTACCCCATCTACCTGAAAACTTAATACTTTCTGGTTTAAACAAGTGCAACTTATTAGACAACATTGCAGGAGTCATTTTTTGCAACTTAGCAATATTTGCCTTATATATACTTCTACCGTGCGTACCTACCAATAAATCTTTAGCTGTAGGCTGTATTACCAAATCATGCACTGCAACTGCCGGCATACCATTAGTAAACAATTCCCATGTTTCTCCCATATTAAAAGTAACATACAAACCGTTATCTGTACCAACAAACAATAAGTTTTCATTTACAGGATCTTCAATAATTACATTTACAGGAGATGCTGGTATGTTTTTACCAATGTTCTTCCAACTTTTTCCATAATCATTACTTAGGTAAACATACGGCGTATAATCGTCCCACCTATACCCATTTAAAGTTACATATACACGCTCTTGTTTGTGTGCAGAAGCTACAACTCTAGAAACCCAAAGCTCATCATTATTAAGGTTATCACTTATTTTTTCCCAAGATGCTCCTCCATTTTTAGTAAGTTGTATTGCACCATCATCACTACCAGTATATAATACTCCAAACTTAAAAGGAGATTCTGATATTGTAGTTAACGTACCATAAGCAACATTTCCTTTTTTACCACCATTAGTTAAGTCACTAGAAATAGTTTCCCAGTTATCGCCCTTATTAAATGAACGGTGTAACTTATTACCTCCTAAATACAAAATATCCTGATTATGAGAAGATAGTAAAATTGGTGTTTGCCAGTTAAAGCGATATGGGCTTTCACCTAAATTATGCTTAGGCTGAATGTATTTTTGAGAATCGTTTTCCCTATCTATTCTAAAATAGTTTCCAAATTGAAAACCTGTATACACAATATTTGCATTTCTGCTATCTACTTGTACCTGCATACCATCGCCACCCATTAAACTTTTCCAAGGGTAATGACCTGTTTGGTGCCACCTAACACTTTCTCTGGCATTATTTGCTCCAACCCAAACACCATTATCTTGTAAACCACCATACACATTGTATGGTTTTTCATCATCTACGTTTATAGCGTAAAACTGACCAACAGCTGGTGAATTATTTTTAATCCAGCTTTTACCATCATCGTAAGATATGTTTATACCACCATCATTACCATTAATTAAATGCCCTTTTAAATCTGGGTTAATCCATAAAGCATGATGATCTGAGTGCACATTGGCACCATCTATATTATTAAAAGTTTTACCACCATCATTAGATTTAATTAAAGGCACACCAGCTAAGTAAATCTCATCTTTATTTTTAGGATGAACCCTAATTTGAGCAAAATAATATCCATAACTATAAAATAAATTATCTATATGCTCCGTATTTGTTTTTTTCCAGGTTTTTCCTGAGTCATCACTTCTAAAAACTTCTGCGCCAACAACAGGAGTATCAAACAACATAGAATTAGCATCTTCTAAATACTTAGCAATATCTATAGGTTTTACTGTACCAACACGCACCATTTGCTTAACGTTTGGCGCTCTATGTTTTTCATGAAAACCATTTGTCTTTAAAAAGTTATTAAGTTTAGAATCTGACAATGCTAAAAACTCCTTAGTAGACATTGTTTTAAAATCATCTTTCACTAAATCATTAGATGCATTTTTCTTTTTAGCCACGGCAGGTCTTCTAAACTGACTATCGTGCACAGCATAAACAGTATTTTCATCAAAAACAGCTAGTCCAATTCTACCTACACCTTCGCCAACAGGAAAACCACTTTCTTTAGTTGTAATTTTGGTCCAGCTACTACCACCGT
Source organism: Cellulophaga sp. (assembly GCF_039943695.1). Classification (NCBI taxonomy): domain Bacteria; kingdom Pseudomonadati; phylum Bacteroidota; class Flavobacteriia; order Flavobacteriales; family Flavobacteriaceae; genus Cellulophaga; species Cellulophaga sp. Next base: position 18,400 of record NZ_JBDVAA010000025.1, read on the forward strand.
CAACACTTTTGTATATGGCAGAGTTTGATCCGTTACCAGAAAAGTTCCAAGCTTTACGGTCTTTTTCCCAAGCAGCTGCGTATTGCACACTAAAGTTTGTTGGCACCATAGCAATGTCTATAATACCAGTAACATCATTTACAAAAAGTGTTTTTTTCCAAGTTTTACCACCATCTATAGTCTTGTATATTCCACGTTCTTTATTAGCAGAATACAAATGACCTGTTGCTCCAACAACAACTTCATTACTATTTTTTGGATTAATTAAAATTCTGCCAATATGATGAGCATCTACCAAGCCCATATTTTGCCACGTTTTGCCTTTATCTGTAGACTTTAACAAACCAACACCAGCATAAGAAGATCTAGAAGAGTTATTTTCCCCTGTACCAACCCAAATTACCCCTGTTTGCCAGTCTACGGCAATATCTCCAATATTCTGAGTACTTGCATTATCCATAACCGGAGTAAAAGTTGTGCCATTATTATTTGTATACCACAAACCGCCAGAAGCATATGCCGCATAAAACTCTGTTGGCTTGTCTGGGTTTACAGAAACGTCTACAATACGCCCGCTCATAACCGTAGGACCAATATTTGTAAATGCAATGTTTTTAACTATAGAAGATTCTTGCATTTGTTTCTTTTGCTTAAGTGCACTTACTACAACATTCTGGGGAGTTGCCGCAGGTTGCGCCCAGCTTAATGCACCAGATAGCAAAAAGCAAAAAGATAAAATTTTTTTCATTTTTTAGGTTTTAGTTCGTTAGGTTTTGTTCTCTTAATTAGTCTTTGTTTTTAACCTACGGAAGTTATAAATAAAGGGCGTTATCCCAAAATAATTTTTATCTACCTAAAAACATATGTCTTTAATTATAGTTTGATGCTTTAAATACGTTAAAAGGAGGCTAAAAAATACCTTTTTCTATGCATCAAAATAGATATTCATTACTTTTGGTTGCATCTTGTAATTTTATGCGATTTTGCCACTAAAATTTCAATATAACAACCTGAAAAATTAAGAAATGAAGTACAATCAAATCGATTCTAAATTATTCGTAAAAAACCGCAAAAAGTTTATGGCTCAAATGAAGCCAAAAAGTATTGCCGTTTTTAATTCTAATGACATTTACCCAATTGGCGCAGATAGCGCAATGCCTTTTGAGCAACATAGAAATATTTTTTACTTAACTGGTGCAGATCAAGAAGAAACTATTTTAGTTCTTTTTCCTGATGCATTAGATAAAAAACACAGAGAAATTTTATTTGTTCGTGAAACCAATGCACATATTGCCGTTTGGGAAGGTGAAAAACTCACCAAAGAACGTGCAACAGAAGTATCTGGTATAGAAACTGTTTATTGGCTAACAGACTTTGATAAGGTTTTCTTTGATATAATGACAGAAGCAGATACTGTTTATTTTGACACCAACGAACATTACAGGCAAGCTGTAGAAACAGAAACAAGAGAAGATCGTTTTATAAAAAAATGTAAAGCAGATTACCCTGCTCACCAATGGGCAAAGAGTTTTCCAATAATGCAAAACATAAGAGGTGTTAAAGAGCCTGAAGAATTAGCATTAATGCAAGAAGCTTGTAATATAACAGAAAAAGGTTTTAGACGTTTATTAGGCTTTGTTAAGCCTGGTGTTTGGGAGTATGAAATTGAAGCAGAATTGCTACATGAATTTGTACGTAACCGTTCTAAAGGATTTGCATACACACCAATTATTGCCTCTGGCTACAACGCAAACGTATTACATTACATAGAAAACAACCAACAATGTAAAGATGGCGATGTTATTCTAATGGATGTTGCAGCAGAATATGCAAACTACTCTAGTGATTTAAGTAGAAGTATACCAGTAAGTGGTAAGTTTACTAAAAGACAAAGAGCTGTTTACGACGCTGTTTTACGTGTTAAAAATGACGCAACAAAAATGCTTGTTCCTGGAACACTTTGGGCAGAATACCATAAGGAAGTTGGTAAACTAATGACTAGTGAATTATTAGGTCTTGGCTTGTTAGATAAAGCAGACGTACAAAATGAAGATAAAAACTGGCCAGCATACAAAAAGTACTTTATGCACGGTACAAGTCACCATATTGGTTTAAATACGCATGATTACGGAGAATTAAAAACTCCTATGAAAGCAAATATGGTATTTACTGTTGAGCCTGGCATCTATATTCCTAATGAAAACTTAGGTATTAGATTAGAGGATGATGTTGTAATACAAGAAAAAGGAGAGCCTTTTAACTTAATGGCAAACATTCCTATAGAAGCAGAAGAAATTGAAGAATTAATGCAAGCTAAGTAGCATTAAAATTTGTTTTAATAGAAAACCTCTTCCCGCTAAAGGAAGAGGTTTTTTTTATACTTAATCTTTATCTTCTTCAAAAGCTGTATTTGCGTAGTTACTGTACTTGTTTTCAGAAACCACAAACTCAACCCTTCTGTTTTTTAATCTTCCTGTTTCACTATTGTTAGTTGCCAACGGAATTGCATCTCCATGTCCTTGCCACTTGATACGGTCAAAAGTTAAACCGTTATCCAATAAAAACTCACCAACGGACTTGGCTCTATTTAAAGAAAGTAACTTGTTGTACTTAGCATTCCCTTCATTATCTGAATGCCCAAATATTGTTACATTTAATTGAGGATTTCTTTTTAAATGCCTAACTAATTCTCTTAATTGACCTTTAGCCTCTGGATTAATTATATAACTATCAGAAGTAAATAACAAGTCTTTAATTACATAAATCTCATCTACATTTATACTTTCATACTCCTCAACAGAAACATTGTCTACATAATAATACGAAGCTTTACGCAACCTTTCATTAACAACCTTGGTCCTAGTTCTTTTGTCTCTTTTAAAATTACCTAGAGTTATAAAAGACTCTGTCCCATTTGCTATAAAAGTAATAGATACATTTGTCCATGTTCTGTTATTAACATATCCGCTAGCAGACCTTACTCTTAATAGCTTTATTTCCTCTGAGTTATTTACATAATCTATTGCTATACTTTTTTTGGTACTCCATTTTGGAGCTCTTTCTGTAAATAATATTTGAAATTCATCTACAGCTAATCCTGCCTTATCTGCTAGGCTAACCATAAATGAAACTTTATATTTTTTTCCTTTAATTAATGTTTGAGATAAAGATCCGGTAATGTACTCCCTATAATTATCTGGGCCAAGCATATAAAACCCTGCAAAAGCTTTGCCGTCATATACTTGTTGTCTTCCTATAAAGTTATGATTGGTACTCATTTCAGGACTACAATCACTATAATAATCTGTACTACCATCTGATGGTGTACGCCAGTCTGAAACGTCTTTTTGAAAATTACCTGGTCTCTTAGTACATTTTGTGGCAAATTCAAAACTTGGGTTTTTTACCAGGTTCTGCGCATTTGAGTTTATAAAAACCGTAAATAAAAATAAGTAGATAATGTTTTTGTAAGTAAGTTTTGTTTGGGGAATTGTATGCATAACTAAACATTTGGGGTTTGGTGTTCACGTGCTAATTAACACATATTTATTTGACCCTAAGCAATTTACACTACACATTGTTGTAGAAAGCGTAATTTTTGTATGTGAATTACTAAAAAAACGAGGTGTAAAAAAACACAAAAAACCCCATAAAAAGCAATTTTACGGGGTTTAAATGCAATATTTTATATCAAAAATTTATTCTAAAACAGAGTAATCTCCTATACTAATTGTCTCGTAATTGCCATTATATTTTACGTGATTACCAACCATTGCATTATCTAAATTTGCATTTTCGATTTTGCTATTAGTTTGTATTAGGCTATTTTTTATGGTAGAATTTTCTATAACCGTATTATCTCCTACAGAAACGTATGGCCCAACAGTAGTATTTTTAAGCACTACATTTTCTCCTATGTAACAAGGTTCTATAATGTTAGCATTATCTAGTGTTACAGATTTAGAAACCAATGCTTCTCCGTCTTTTTCTAAAAAACCTAACATACGCATATTGGTTTCTACAGTAACATTTTTATTTCCACAGTCCATCCATTCATCAACCTTACCAGAAACAAACTTTTTACCTTTTTGCATCATTTGCTTAATACCATCATTAATTTGGTATTCACCACCATTAATGATATTATTATCTAAAACGTGTTGCAATTCATTTTTCAAAACAGCAACATCTTTAAAATAATAGATACCAATTACAGCTAAGTCAGACACAAATTGCTCTGGTTTTTCAACCAACTCTATAATTTCATTTTTGTCATTTAATTTAACAACACCAAAAGCTTCTGGTTTTTCCACTTGTTTTACCCAAATAACACTATCTGCAGTTTTATCTAAATCAAAATCTGCTCTAATTAATGTATCTGCATATGCAATTACAGCAGGGCCACTTAAAGAGTCTTTAGCGCACATTATAGCGTGCCCCGTACCCAAAGGTTGGTCTTGCCTGTAAATAGATGCTTTAGCGCCTAAACTCTCTGCTAAAGCAGTTAAACTAGCAATAACATCATCACCAAAAAAAGCCGGATCACCTAAAATAAAAGCAACTTCTTCAATTGGTTCATCCAAAACCTTTGCTATATCACTAACCAAGCGGTGCACAATTGGCTTACCAGCTATTGGTATTAATGGTTTTGGAACTGTTAATGTATGTGGTCTAAGACGAGAACCTCTACCCGCCATTGGAACTATAATTTTCATTTTTTTCTTTTTTTTAAATCTAAGCACAAATCAATGCGCCTATATTAATAATGGTTTATGTTTATATTATTTTTTACTTAGTGCCTGTACTACCAAAGCCACCTTCGCCTCTAGCTGTTTCAGACAACTCATTTACCTCTACCCACTCAGCTCGTTCATGCTTTGCGATAACCAATTGTGCAATACGCTCACCGTTCTCAACTTTAAAATCCTCATTAGATAGATTTACCAAAATTACACCAATTTCACCTCTATAATCCGCATCTATAGTACCAGGTGCATTTAAAACAGTAATACCTTTTTTGGCTGCTAAACCACTTCTTGGGCGTACTTGCGCCTCATAACCAACTGGCAGCTCTATAAAAAGACCCGTTTTAATAATTGCTCTTTGTAAAGGTTTTAACGTAATAGATTCTAAAATATTGGCTCTTAAGTCCATCCCAGCAGAAGCCATAGTTTCATAACTAGGAGTTTCATGAGCCGATTTATTAATTATTTTTATTGTCATTTTTTCTTCATTATTTTTCTTAATACTTCATTTTCCATTTTATACACTAAGCCTACAAATAAGAGTAGAAAAGCACAACCTACCCAAAGGTTTCTGTCAAAAATGTAAAAAGACAAAATTGATAACACCACAGATAAACTAAAATAGAAAACTATTTTACGCATATTATATGGTATTGGGTAATTTTTTTTGCCGTACCAATAAGATAGCACCATCATACAACCATAAGCTAAAACTGTAGCTATAGCAGAGGCCATATAACTTAATGTAGATATAAGTGCCACATTAACAACTATAGTCACAATGGCTCCAATTACAGATATAAAAGCACCGTAACGCGTTTTATCTGTAACCTTATACCAAACAGATAAATTATGATAAATTCCTAAAAAGAAGTTTGCTAACACAATTAATGGCACCACTTTCATTGCCTCCCAATACTCAGAATTGTCTACAAACATTAATTTTAGCACATCAGCAAAAACTACTACTCCCAATAAAATTACACTGCCTAATATTACAAAGTAATTGGTAATTTGCGCATATGCTTTTTGAGGATTTTTAGAGTTAGAGTGACTAAAAAAGAAAGGTTCTATTCCCATTCTAAATGCTGTAGCAAAGAGAGTCATAAACAAAGCCAATTTGTAACAAGCAGCATATTTACCAACCTCAGATTCGGCTATGTCCTCTGGCAGAAGCCATTCCAATAAAATTTTATCAAAAACCTCATTAATTGTAAACGCTATACCAGCCAATAAAACAGGCCCTGCATACTTCATCATAGAACGCCACAATACTTTATCAAAAACATATTTGCTTTTAAGATATAAACCCAACATTAAAATTAATGTTACTCCACTAGCAATTAAGTTTGATATAAATATATATGAAATTTGAAAGTCTTCTTTATAAATTGATGTTAAGATAGAATCTGTATTACCAACAACAAGCTTAGGTAACAGCAATAAGAAAAAGAGGTTTAAGCCAAGATTGATGCAAATGTTCACAATTTTTATAATTGCATATTTCATTGGCTTTTCTGTAGCTCTAAGCCATGCGAAAGGAATAATTACTAAAGCATCTAAAACAAGAATAAAAATTGCATAAGAGATAAACTCCTCCCTAATACCAGCAAAACTTGCTAAAGGATTTTTTAATATTAATGCTATTACAAAAAAAGCTAAGGTAGAAACAGCTATAGAAATAAGCGATGTAGAAATTACCTTTTCTTTGTCTTCTGATTTATGGTAAAACCTAAAAAAAGCAGTCTCCATACCGTAAGCTAAAAACACATTAAAAATTGCAAACCAAGCAAAAATAACAGAAACCTGACCATAAATATCTGGATCCATTACGTCTGTATACACACGCACTAAAAGGAAGGACAGCATTCTAGGCAACACTGTTGCCAAACCATACACAAAGGTTTGCTTAAAAAGTTTTTTAAAAGGATTCAATAGTGTTTAATTAGAGTATAAAAGTAGTTATTTATACCCTAGCAAGCAAAGTGTTATTCTTTTGATCTAGTAGGGTAAATTAAAGCTTGTTTGTGCTTTATACCTGTTATCTTAACATAGTTTATTACATCGCCTTTATAGTAGCTTAAAACAGCTTCATCATAAGCCAACTCAAACGGAAAGTCTTTTTGTAATTCTTTTGTTGCAGGCGAGTTTCCAACTTCCTCTTTTGGATCTGCATGCATTACCATATCTTTAGGGGGCATAGCCTTTTTAGCCAACATTGTTGCTACAACAAATTTTTGACCTTCTTCATCCTGTATTTTAACATAAGATTGTTGACCTCTAAAAAAAAGAGAGTTTACTCTATAACCATCTAAATTAGCAACAGGTATTTTTACTTCTACACCTGCTCCTGACTCTTCTTTACCTCCATACCAATCTTGGCAATATGCCGTTCCTATTTCAAAAGGAGCAGAATCAACTAAATTCTTTTGAGAAGAACAACTGCTTAAAATTCCTAAAACTACAAGTATACTAAAGATTGAATTTTTCATAATGGGGGTGTTTTTGATATTTATAAAGATACAATGACAAATTTAATGCCAAGTATTTCTTTTAAAAGATTTCAAAAAAACAAAAACCTCACGAGAAGTGAGGTTTTTAGTTCTATTTTTCGTCTAGATACGTAATAAATCAGACTTACACCTTAAATTTATTTTAATATCTAAGATTAAAGCATCTTAAATTTTAGTTGTTTAACGCTTCTGCACCACCAACAATTTCTAATATTTCATTAGTAATAGCTGCTTGTCTTGCTTTGTTATACGTTAATTTTAACTGATCTCTAAGCTCTGTTGCATTATCTGTTGCTTTGTGCATAGCAGTCATACGAGCACCGTGTTCACTAGCAAAAGAATCTCTAACACCTTTATACAATTGTGTTTTTAAAGACTTTGGTATTAATTGCTCTACAATTTCCTTTTCAGATGGCTCGTAAATATAATCTGTTGCGTTACTAGAAGTTTCTTTTTCTGATGCTACAGCTACAATTGGTAAAAACTGTTCTGTCATTACAATTTGCGTAGCAGCATTCTTAAACTTGTTGTAAACAACCTCTATTTTATCATAAGTACCATTAACAAACAACTCCATTAAATCCTCTGCAATTGCAGAAACATTATCAAAAGTTAAATCGTCATAAACCGTACTGTGGTTTGCAATTACGTTGTAATTTCTAGAAAGAAAATCGTTAGATTTTTTTCCTATTGCAAGGAACTCAACTTCTTTACCTGCATATGTATTTTCTGCAAGAGAAACACTTTGCTTAAGAATGTTAGAGTTAAAAGCACCACATAAACCACGATTAGAAGTTATGGAAACTATTAAAACCTTTTTAATTTCTCTTTCCTCAGAAAACTTACTACCAGAATCCGCATCTAAATTAGCACTTAAGCTTTGTAAAAGCTCTGTTAATTTATCAGAATAAGGCCTCATTGCAGTAATTGCATCTTGCGCTTTCTTTAACTTAGCTGCAGATACCATTTTCATTGCGCTGGTAATCTGCATCGTTGAAGATACTGATGCTATTCTGTTACGTATTTCTTTTAAGTTTGCCATTTTTTCCTCTCCTAACCTCTCCAAAGGAGAGGGATTGATTAGTCTAATTAAAATTCCCTTGTCTTATTCTCTTTAAAGAGAAACAAGAGAGATTATGCTCTATATTTTGCTGAAAGATCTTTACAAACAGCTACTAAAGTATCTGTAACCTCGTCAGTTAATTTACCAGACTTTAAAGTATCTAAAACATCTCTATGCTTAGCATTTAAAAACTCTACATATTCAGCTTCAAATTCTTTTATCTTTTCTACTGGTACGTCTTTTAGTAAGTTTTTAGAACCTGCATAAATAACTGCCACCTGATCTTCTACAGTGTAAGGATCGTTTTGAGCTTGCTTTAAGATCTCTACGTTACGCTTACCTTTTTCAATCACATTTAAAGTAGATGCATCTAAATCTGAACCAAACTTAGCGAAAGCTTCTAGCTCACGGTATTGTGCTTGATCTAATTTTAACGTACCAGATACTTTTTTCATTGACTTAATCTGTGCGTTACCACCAACACGAGATACAGAAATACCTACATTAATTGCCGGACGTACACCAGAGTTAAATAAATCTCCATCTAAGAAGATTTGCCCATCTGTAATAGAAATTACGTTTGTTGGGATATATGCAGAAACATCACCTGCTTGAGTTTCAATAATCGGTAATGCAGTTAAAGAACCACCACCTTTTACTATTGGCTTTAAAGACTCAGGTAAGTCGTTCATATCTTTAGCAATAGCATCATCATTAATAACTTTTGCAGAACGCTCTAATAATCTAGAGTGTAGATAGAAAACATCACCAGGGTAAGCCTCACGTCCTGGAGGACGACGTAATAATAAAGATACCTCACGGTAAGCAACTGCTTGTTTAGATAAATCATCAAAAACAATTAAAGCTGGTCTACCAGTATCTCTAAAGTACTCACCTATAGAAGCACCTGTAAAAGGAGCATAAACTTGCATTGCTGCAGGGTCTGATGCATTTGCAGCTACTATTGTTGTGTAAGCCAAAGCACCTTTTTCTTCTAGTGTTTTAGCAATTAAAGCTACTGTAGAAGCCTTTTGACCAACAGCAACATATATACAATATACAGGCTTACCTGCATCGTAAAATTCTTTTTGATTTAAGATAGCATCAATACAAACTGTAGTTTTACCAGTTTGTCTATCTCCAATTACCAACTCACGCTGACCTCTACCAACTGGAATCATGGCATCAATTGCCTTAATACCTGTTTGTAATGGCTCTGTAACTGGCTCTCTATAAATAACACCAGGAGCTTTACGCTCTAAAGGCATTTCATAAGTTGTTCCTGCAATAGGACCTTTACCATCTATTGGGTTACCTAAAGTATCTACAACACGACCAACAATACCTTCACCTACTTTTACAGATGCAATACGGTTTGTACGTTTTACAGTAGAGCCTTCTTTAATCCCTATTGAACCACCTAATAATACAATACCAACGTTATCTTCTTCTAAGTTAAGTACTATACCTTCTAAACCACCTTCAAATTCTACTAATTCTCCGTATTGAGCGTTAGCTAATCCGTAAGCGCGAACAATACCATCACCTACTTGTAATACTGACCCAACTTCATCTAAAGATGCGCTAGCGTCAAATCCTGATAACTGTTGTTTTAAAATTGCTGATACTTCAGCGGCTTTTACTCCTGCCATGTTGTTTTAATTAATATTTACAAAGTCCGTAGTATATACCAAAGACTATAGACTGTTTGAAAATTCTCTTTTTAAACTATTTAATTTATTAGCTACACTTGCATTGTATTGCAAATCGCCAATTCTTAATACAAAACCACCAATAATACTTTCGTCTATAACATTTGTTATACCTACTTTTTTACCAGTTAACTTTGTTAATTGCTCTAAAATTTTTGCTTCTAATTCTTTAGTTAAAGTTACTGCTGTGGTTACAACAGCAGTTTCTTCTCCTTTAAGTTTTTCACTTAAAACAATATAGTGCTGAGCAACTTCTTTTAAAAGTGACACTCTTTTATTATCTACAAGCAAAGAAATAAGTCCCTCAGATATACTATGACTCCCTGTAAAAACAGCTAACAAAGCATTCTTTTTTATAGCTCCTTTAACCACAGGACTACCCAATAGATCTTGAAGTTCCTTGCTGTCTGAAATTGTTTGTACAACAGAATGCATATCTTTTTCAACTACATCTGTAGCCTTAGTTTCAACCGCTTGGTTTAAAATGGCTTTTGCGTATCTAATAGCTGCTCTAGACTCGTTCATTTTTCTTTATTAGTTTAGCTTAATATCGCCTACCATATCTTCAACCAACTTAAGTTGCTTGTCATTATTAGACAATTGCTCCTTAATAACTTTTTCTGCTATTTGCACAGATAAGTTAGCTACTTGGTTTTTAATATCTGCTACTGCTGCTTTCTTTTCACTATCAATAGTAGCTTTTGCTTGTGCAATTAATTTATCGCCTTCTATAATAGACTGCTCTTTTGCATCTGCAACAATTTTTTCTTTAATCTCACGTGCCTCTTTTAACATAGCATCGCGTTCTGAACGTGCCTCTTGCAATAACCTTTCGTTATCCGCATGCAGGTTCTGCATTTCTTTTTTAGCATTTTCAGCAGACTCCAACGCATCATTTATTGCTTCTTCTCTACCTTTTACAGCTCCTAAAATAGGCTTCCAAGCAAATTTTTTCAATAAGAAAAAGAATATGACAAAGATTAAAGTAGTCCAAAAAATTAAACTTTCTGGTGCAGTAAAGTTCATAACTATTATATTTATTTAATTATTTTTTAATTTAAAGTCTTCCCAAAACCAACCGTCAAGGGAAGACTTAATCTTTTTCAAAAATTATTTTGCAATTAACGCAACAACAATAGCAAAAAGAGCAGCACCTTCAATAAGTGCAGCAGCAATAATCATTGCAGTTTGAATTTTTGAAGCAGCTTCTGGCTGACGAGCAATTGCTTCCATCGCAGATCCACCAATTTTTCCGATACCTAGTCCTGCTCCAATAACAGCAAGTCCAGCACCAATTCCAGCTAATACCATAATAGTAAATTTATTTAGTTAATAATTAAAAAACTCATATTTAATGATGATCGTGCTCTGCTACAGCCTGACCAATATATAATGCCGATAACAATGTAAACACATACGCTTGCAAAACGGCTACTAACATCTCTAAAACACTCATAAACAATACAAACACACCTGATATTGGCGCTATAAAAATGCTCTTGAATATAAATATTAGAGATATTAAACTTAATATAATTATATGACCCGCTGTGATGTTAGCAAACAAACGAATCATTAATGCAAATGGCTTAGTAATAAGCCCTATAATTTCAATAGGAATCATAATAGGATATAATGCTTTTGGCACTGGCGGTGCAAAAACGTGTCCCCAGTAATCTTTATTACCGCTAAAAGAAGTAATTAAAAATGTAATTACAGATAGCACAAAAGTAAAGAATATATTCCCTGTTAAGTTAGAACTAAATGGGAAGAATGGAATTAAGCCTATTACATTATTTATCCAAATAAAGAAAAATATTGTTAATAAATACGGCATATACTTAGCGTATTTTTTTTCACCAATATTAGGTATAGCTATATCATCTCTTACAAAAATAACCAAAGGCTCTAAAAAACCAGCAATACCCTTAGGGGCCTTATCATTTTTCTTATATGACCTTGCAACTGCAAAGAACAATAAAAATAAAATAACTGAAGCCATTAACATTGAAAAGACAAGTTTTGTAATAGAAAAATCTAGTGGCCTTACATCAAGATTAAAGGCACCTTTTTCATCTTCTGATAAAGCATCAAACTTATCTTTATAAAAAACAACTTCATTATATCTAACAAATTCTTGACCATTTGCTTCTACAACATGATGACCAGTATTGTCGTGATGAAACTTTTCAGAAGAAAAAATAGTCAAACCATTATCTGACCACAAAATAACTGGAAGATAAAATGTAATTGGGTGACCGTCCCAATCTGCAATATGAAACTCATGAGAATCCCCAATATGTCCATTGATCAACTCACTTGCATCAAACTCCTTACCATCACCGTGACCTCCAACTTCCTCTCCTGCAACTGCAAACAAGGGAAGTAAAGAAAAAACTAATACTGCAATTAATTTGATAGGTTTTTGTGCTATCATCATACCTTTTTTAATAAAAAATTATCGTTCCAAAATTTCGGTGCAAATGTACGGCATTAATTATAATTTCAAAGCCACAAGGCAAAAAAAAATTTTTGATTTAATCCTCTCATTACTAGACGCTTTAAAACTTACTTTTTATTTATAATCTTAAGCACATAAAAGGTTTCTAAAAACAAGAATAGAAAATATGGAATAAAAAATGCAAAAACATCATTAATACCATATTGATCTTTAACCTGAATAAGAGGTAATAAAAACACAAACGCAGCCATCATTTTTAATAAACTACAACCCATAAACACAAAACCAGTTTTATCTGGAAGTATTTTATCTACAAAAAGAACAAGGACATAAATGATTAGTGTAACTAAAAAATGAAATAGATATATGCTCCACGTATTATAAAAAAAAACCCCTTGTTGCTCCTTTACAAGACCTACAATATAAAATTGAATTCCAAAAAAGAGTAAAGTAAAAGGAATTAAGACAACTATAAAAGACTTTAATTTGGCACTCATTTTTTATCTTTATTTAAACTAATAACTTTTTTTATCACTAAATACATTGCAAAAATAACACCTAACAATGAAAAAATTACAGTATTAAGACTATAGCTATTAGGAAATTTTTCATCAAGCCAAACTCCAAAATATGAAAAAACACTAATTACTGCAATCATCTGAAATGCTATCCCAGAAAATCGCAAATAAGTATTGATTTGACTCCTCTTTTGACCGCCCTCCAACATTATAGAACTTTATTATTAAATAATTAATTGTTAATTTACAATTAACAACAAGAATACAACAATGTATCTATTATAAACATTAAACTCCACAAATGAATAGCATCCCTTTTCTATACAAATAAGAAAAGGGATGCTATTCATTTTTTATCCTCTATAAATTACCAACTAGCTTTTAGCTGGTTCATTTGCTTTTTTTAAATTAGAAACACCATTTTTACCTCCCATAACACATGAAGCATTAAATGTTGCTCCAGGCTCCACAGCTAGCTTAGAAACAGAAACTGTACCCTCTATAACTGCTGAAGATTTTAATGATAATAAATCTGACACCAACAACTCTCCGTTAAAACCACCTTCTATGTCTGCATTAACACACTCTACTTTACCGTGTATGTAACCATCTTTGCCAATGACTACCTTTCCAGATGTTTTTACGTTACCATCTAACTTACCGTCTATTCTAAAATCAGCTTCTGAAACTATATCACCTTTTATTTTGGTGTTTTTTCCAATTCTGTTAGGCTGGCCGCCCATATCTACAACATCTCTAGGTTTACTCTTATCTGAAAACATATTTTTTTTACGGTTTTGGAGTTAATAGTGTGTTTTTATACTCGTTTAATTTTTTATGCACTTGTACAACTTTATAGTTGTTGGATAAAATTACAAAATTCTGATGACCAACCTTGTAATCTTTATTGTTTTTTAATAATTCTGCATACCCTAACGCAAATTCTTCTGATGCAAACCCATGCACCACAACAAATTGCTGCTCTAAATTGTAAATATCTTTAGACGCTTTATTTTTATATTTTAAATCTTCAATAGACTTTTTCACTAACTCTAATAGGTCGTTTGCAGCGGCATCATTACTTCTACTAAAAGGAAAAACAACTTTCCAAGTCCCCTTTACATTTCCTGATTGATTTACAAAATCTGAACTTTCTAATTTAGGAATCTGAAACTTAATCATTTCCTGAGCTCTTTTACCCTCTGGATTGTTTGGATAATTTAATGCCACATAGTTTAAGCCTTCTTTAAAAGCTTCAAAGCCTTCAATTCTTCCCGTAGCCATTGCTTTTAGCATCTCAAACTTAGGTGCAATTTCATCTCCTGTATACCTATTAATATTTTCTTCTGCACCTGTTATAACCTGCAAATATTGCTGATTTTGAAACATTTTATACAACTTTGTATACCTTGCATCTGGTGTATCTGTGCTACCTTCTAAAATAGCTTGCGGATTTAACAACACTTCTGCATACCTAGATCCTTTGTGGTTGGCTATAATATCTTGCTTCATTGCTGAAGCTAAATTACTACCAGATTCTTCATAAATCTTATACAAATTATATTTTGATGGTAATATTAAACGCTCTTCTGGGTTAGACTTTAAAACCGTCTCTAACTTGCCAGCAGCCAACAAATTCTCTTTAAATTTCTCTTTATATATTAGCCCTAATTGGTAATTAGCAAAATTTCTTTCTTTTTTTAAGCTATCAATTACAGTAACATCTGTAGGTAGCTTATCCATATAATAACTTACCTTGTACTCTTGCCCTTCTTCTGCTAACACATCTGTATTGGCATTAGCTATATCTGTATCTTCAGTCTGTATTACAATGTTTTTATTAGACCAACGCCAGTTATCTTCTAACTTACGAGAACCCCAAGCTGTTTTAAAATCGGTTTTACCGTAGCCTAAACTTGTAACGTTATAAAAGTAAAACTTTCCTTTGTTTTGTTTCCCTGCCTTCGTATTTGCAAAAGCCGCAATTCCTGCATTTTGACGTTCTTTTTCTTTTTTTGCAGCCGCTTCTTCTTTAGCCTTTTTATCAGCAATATATTTTTCAAAATAAGCAACCTGTTTGTCTTTTGGCAAACTATAAATTGTAACCACACTGTCTGTATATTGCACTATATCCTCATATTTTACAACATCCTCTAAATTGTCTAACTTCTTTTTTATTAACCTGTGTTTTTTACTTGTCTCTACTAAATTAGTAAGCGTGCTATCAAAATAAGCGCCTGCGGTTTTATAGTTGTTTTCATCAAAATAAAACTCACCTAAATTCTCGTAATTAAGCGCATTTAATCTGTTATCGTTTGTGGTAGCGCGCAAAGACTTATCAAAATAAACCAAAGCCATACTATCTTGTGCTTGATTTAAAAAGAACTGTGCTTTTTGCCTGTATATTTTATCCAAAAACGGTCTGTTTTCTCTGTTCTCTTCTAAATCTGTTAAATACTCAAACATTTCTTCTTTGTTGTCTGCAGTAACAGTTGTGTTCATTATTTTTTGCAAATGCGCATTAATAAAGTACACCCGAGGAGATTTTCTGTTTAAATCTATAATTTTATTAAAAGCATAATTGGCACTATCTTTTTTATTAAGCTGATTATACAATTGCCCAATAATAAAATAATACCTTCCTTTTTCTTCTTGTTTTTTTGTGTAAACAGACGCTCTTTTTAATTGCTGAATTGCAGTGTCTGGAGCATTTAAATTAATATATGCCTGTGCCATAACAGCTCTTGCATCTGCATATTCTTGGTCTGATAAATCGTCGTACTTAAAAAGTTTTTTTAAGTTTTTAATGGCAAGTTCTTCATTTTCTAAACGTACATTGGTTTTTTCTCTCCAAATACGCGCCTCGTTAAACTTGTCACTTTGTATGTAATTTTTAAGCACATAGTTAAATGCTTCTTGTGCCGGAATAAAACGCTGATCAAAATAACGGGCTTTACCTAAAAGCAAAAAAGCCTCGTCCGTTTGCGGATTACGCTCTCTGTCTTTAATTACCATACTGTGTTTTTGTATGGCTTTAGTTGCTTTTTCTTCAGCAATAACAAAGTTTGGATTGTTATTTTCTGAGTCTAGTTTTACATCATCTGTAACCTCCAAACGCTCTATTGGCAATAAATCCCAGTAATTATCTTTGTAGTTGGCATTTAACTCTTCTCTGCCTTTTTCAAAAGCAATATTACCGTTGTAGAGTACATTAAATTTAGTATTTAATGCATGCCACTCTCTGTTTACAAAGGCGTTCTTTTTAGTAGAACAGGCATTAAAAACTAATGCTGCTAGCGCTACTGTTCCTATAATTTTAGTTTGAAGCTTCAAAATTGTATCTATTCTTACCTAAACAAAACAGAAAAACCGCACTATTATTATGTTTAAGGTGCATAAATTTACTATTTATTTTTTATTATCTAGTTTGATGAGCTGCTGAAAGAAAAAGACCCATCAATTTATACGCAAATTGACAGGTCTCTATTTCATAAAATAACAGCTTTGTAATAACTGAAACTATTTATTCTTCGTCTTCAAAAACAGCAACTGCTGCGTCTGGTGCTTCTGCTCCAGAGAAGAAAATTTCTAGTTCTTTTAATGTAGCTGCAGATGTTTTTATATCTTTTATCAACTCACCTTTATCTAGCACCACAATACGCTCACAAACCTCTGTAACGTGACTTAGATCATGACTAGAAACCAATACTGTTGTATTTTGATTTGCTGCTAAATTCTTAATTATACCTTTTAGTCTTATTTGCGTAGTAGGATCTAAATTTGCAAAAGGCTCATCTAAAATAACAACCTCAGGACTACCAATAAAAGAAGCTACAATACCAGCTTTTTTCTGATTTCCCTTAGATAAATCTCTTAAATACTTTTTCTGATTTAATATTTCTCCGTGAAAAAAATCTTCAAAACTATGTACTAGCGCATCTACATCTGCTTTGTTTTGCCCTCTTAACTCACCTATAAAATAGAAGTATTCTTCTGGTGTTAAGTAACCAATTAAAAAAGATTCATCTATAAATGCAGATGTAAAAGGTTTCCAGGCTTCACTAGCATCTACCTGCACATCATTATTAATAATATTACCCGTAGAAGGCTGAATAAGGTCTAGCAGCAAGCTAAAGAATGTTGTTTTACCTGCTCCATTATTACCTACTAAACCAAAACATTGGCCTTTTGGAATTTCTAAATTTTCTATATTTAAAACCGTAGCTGTGCCGTATGTTTTTGTAAGGTTCTGTGCTTTTATCATGGTTTTTATTTTTTATGGTTATACTCCTTTTACAGAGTTACTTTTTATGCTTTTTGTTTGTATGCGTGTATAGTTTTATACTTCTCTTTTTTGTAGATTTTTTCAATCTTATCAAAAACTATATTTCTAAATGCCATTCCTAAAATACCTGCTGCTGCAACAAGTATGTATCCTGTTGTTGCATTTACTAAGTAATATCCTGCAGCAAAAATGACCATTGGCAATATTAATTTAGGAAGCGACAATAACATTGTTTTCATATTAAAAGCCTGCTTGTCTCCAAATGCTTTTTTATTAGACGTTAAGTCTATTGGCATTTTTATAAAAGCACCTCCTAACAATACTAAGTGCGAGTTTACACCTATATTATAAATAGCACCTACTAATACCGCTAAGTATGCGTTTATGCCAAAAAACAAATAAAATGAAGCCAAAACAGTACTAACTAGCGTTGCAATTACTACTAAATACCATTTTGAGGTTATGTAGTCTCTGTATTTAATATTCTGACTCATCATTAACTGGTAATAAGCACTATCCCAACTTGGCACAAACTGTCCAAATGTGAATAAAAATCCGCCTGAAACAAATATTCCACCAAATATTTGCCAAACTGGTCCGTCATAAACCTCTACTACTCCAGAGCCAAATAACAAGCCATAAAACAAAAATAGAAAACTCATTAAACCAGCTGTTTTAGGTCTCTTATTTCTTTTTATAAGTTTAATATCATTCTTTAAAAATGTTCCTGTATTTCCAAACCTATCCAAGAAAGATAAATCTTCTGTTTTAGCAACGGTTTGTTTGCCCTTTAAACCTGCATCTAAATACATGTTCTTTTTAAAATAGCTAAATGCTGCAAAGTACAAACCTACCAAGGCTACCCAAGGCAAAGCAACCATCCAAGGTGCATTATATAAGCCATTAAAAAATGTTGCTGTGTAATTAGTAATATCAAAAATACCAAAGTACTGACAAGCACCTAAGGCAACAAAAATTGCAATTACAGGGTAAAAAACACTGTCTTTATTATTAACTAAAACATTAATAAAGTTACTACAATAAATAAGTGCAAAAATACCAAAGTGCCAAGCTACAACGCCAAGCGGATTATAACCCTCTATTAGCAATACAATAGAAAATGGTAAAAAGAAAAATGCGTAACCCCAATTAAAAAAGGAAGCCACTGTTTTACCTAAAGAATAATTTACAACTTGTCCTTTTTTTAATGGTAAATAAAGTAAAGGCTTAATATTAGTTACAGGCATTTTCTGTATCATATACCTAATTAGCAAATCTAACACAAAAAGGTATATCATATATTTATTTACTATTTCTAAAGGGTCTCCTATTTCTGCTTTTTCAATAAGATAATAAGAGCCAACGCCCATAAACAGAAAAGCAACTATAAAATACAGTGCAAAAAAGCCCATAAATATTTTAAGTGCCAAGTTGGTTTTAAAAGAGGCTGACCTAAAAAAGGACTTCCATTGAAGGCTTAAAAAGTGTTTTAACATAATTTAAGGTTGATTAATTATATTTTGTTAGTGGCAACAAATACTAATTTGTTACACTATTTTAAATTAAATTGTATTCTGGATACGTTTCTTCTAACAATTCTTGAGCTTTGCTAGGCATTACATAAGCTGTAATGTAAAAAGTTAAACATAACAAAGTAGCAGCAATGGCAATAAGTGCCAACCAGTAACTATGAAGCTCACTAAAATTAAAGCGCATAGCGTTTAGAATATTAAAAACATTAGTAAATGTTAACACAGAAAAACCATTTCTGGTATCGCCAATCATAGCTTCTAGCATAAATACCTTTTCTTTTTTCTGCTTTTGTGTTTTCTCTTTTTTTCTTCTTTTAAATTGATGGTAAAAATCTACAGCTACTAAAATTAGTATTGAACCCATTAATACATATGATGCTTGCTTTAAATGAAGTACCAGAAAAAAGCCCATAAAAATTGCAATAGTGGTTAACAGCTTTGGCAACTGAAACCACTCTTTAACAAACCTAAAAAGTATTTTTCTGTAACGTTTGTTCATAGCTTTTTGGCGTTTTTCTACAACATCCATAAAACCAAAAACACCAAATTTTTTAAACTCAACCCCTAAAGCATCATCAAAAGATAACTTTGGGTTTTGTTGCCATTGTTCTTCTATACCATTACTTAAATGATCTACTAGCTCGGTCTGCAAATCATAATGCATTACATAATGCTTGCGGGTAAATGCGTATAATTCTTCTATTTGTTCTTTAGTTAGTTTCATACGAGTTTCTTATGAATTGAATTGTATTTTTTAAGTTGATTAACATATAATTGAATAGCTGTGTAGAAAAAAGGAAACAACAATGCTAAAACTAGAACTATATAAGTAAATGCCAATTGCTCACCTTTATCTAAAAAAATTTTGGGTCCTAATAAAAACAGATTGACAAAACTTATACCAGAAATACTAGACATATAAGCAGCATTAATTGTTAAAGATTTTAACGTATTTTTAAGGTTAAATAAAGCAATTAAAATGGGAGTTAATGACATAACCATTAATAACAACAATACAGTCTTATGCATTATTTTTACAGTAAAAAACTCTTTGGTATATAAAAATGTAATAAGCACACAAGCGTATAGCATTAGTGACTTGGCTCTTGTAAAAAATAGCTTTAACGCTTTTCGTTGAAGTTTCGCAAAGCCCTTAGCTAACCCTTGTCTTTTTTCTTCAATAAACTCTTTATAACCAGACGAATCTGCATACAAACTAGGAAAAGTATCCCAACCGGTATTTTCCTTGTTAAGTCTTTTTATGGTCAAGTCATTACCAAATTTTACATGAACTGCTTGCATTGCATTGGTAAAACTAGATCCTACTTTCATTAGAGCTTCTACCTCATTACTAATATGGTCTAAAAGCTCCATACGAACATCCCAGTACTTTACCTTATTTTTAATAAGATAATCATCTATAAATTCTATTTGTTCTTTGGTTAGTTTCATTTTTAAGCAATTTGATAATTAGCAGTTTTCTTGTGATCAAAAAAAGTTTTTATCATAAAGAAATTCATAATAATTATTGCACTTGGCCAAAAGAGGTCGAGAAAGTTACTATTAACAACATCGAATTTAATAGACCCCTGCCAAAAAGGGTTAAAAAGAAATAATGCAATCCAGTGTGCTCTTCCGCTTACTTTTAAAAAATACTGATAGGTACTTTTTATTTTAGATTTTGCAGTTATATATATAAAATATAGTGCAACCAAAGTAGATATGGTATACACAAAACCAGCAATAAAACCTGCACTTTCAGCATATAATCCGGTTGGTATTAAATTGAAAAAACAAAGTAAAACAAGTGTAATTAACAACCCTCCAATAATTGACTTTAAATACAGTTGCTTTATCAAGTTTACACATCTTTTTATTACTATTCTTGGCCCGACTTCAGTATAACCAAAAAGAAAATGAGAATACGGCTTAAACTCCTGTTCCCAATTTTTTAGTTCTTTAGAAAAAGCATATTTAAATGAAAGCTCTTCATTTGTCATTGATACTTCAACACTATTAGCTATATGATCCAAAATTTCATATTTTAAATCAATGTAGTCTAATCCGCGCTCTGTTAGAACTTCATCTATATGCCGTATTTCCTTTGCGGTTAGTTTCATATTAAGCAATAGCATAATGGTTGGTATATTTTTTATGAAGATCTAGAATCACCGCAATAAAAGCAGTAGACAACCCCAATAAAAGTGCAAAAAACAAGCTAAAATAGTAGTCGTTTGTAATTACAGATTTTTCATTAAAAAAAGGGTGTTGAAAAGCGTTATATAGTTGAAAAATTAAAGTAAGTATAAGTCCAGCTCTTTCAATTCCAGAGAAACGTTGCTTACGCTTTTTTAGCACTACAATGTAATATACTAGTAAAGCAATTATTAAAAAACCAAATGGTATAAATTTTACAAACTTTTTATCCCCTAAAGGAAAAAACTGTATTAAAATGAAAAAGCTGACCACCATAACACCTATATTTAGTGGTGCTATAAACTTTTTAAAAAGCGATTTAAGGACTATTTTATCTGTAGTTTTTTTAAACTGCTTATTGTACTTTAATAAATCTTTTTTATGCACAACCATATACGCCTTAAAAGCGTCATAAAACGTAAGGTTTTCTTCTTCTATTTTTTCTAATACCGCAGTAGCAACATGGTCTACCATTTCTGTTCTAACATCTGTAAACATAATATCAGAATTTTTAAGATAGGTGTCTATAAATTGTATGTTTTCTTTGGTTAGACTCATACTAAAACATCATTTAAAAATTTATATTCTCTTTTAATCTTCTTCTGCTTAAATGTTACCTCAACTAAAGCCGCAATATTAAGTACTAAAGCAAAACCGATATATCCTAAAAACAATGGTGGATACTCCAAGAAAAAGTCTTTAAATGGAGTAAACATATAAAGTAGTAAATGAGGTAAACTAAAAATATTAAAGAGGTAATTAGAACTTAATAATTTTATTTTAAGTCTATTTTTACAATGATTGCATAAAAAGAAAATAAACTGAAAAATAATTACACCAAAAAAAGGAAACAGAACAGCCTTTTCAAACAATTTTAGACTAAGAATTGTATACAATTGAAAATAGACAAAGGCTATAACAAACGTAATTAAGTAGAAACAAGGCGATTTTACAAAAACCAAAACTCGCTTCCAAAGATCTTTTTGATATCTCCAATGCATAGTCTTAGCCTTAGCTTCACTAACTTGTTTACACCAACTAATTCTTTTAACTAAAAAACTATTTAAATCTGGGCAATTATCCAGAGATTCATACTCAGATACCAAATGGTCTATTAGCTCAAACCTTACATCTGCAAACTTTATATCTTTCTTTTCTAGATAAGTGTTTATATTTAATATGTCTTCCTTGGTCAATTTCATATCGCTACTCTATACTCCATTTAGGGTTTACTAAATTTTGCATACTACGTATAAACTCCTCTAATTCTGCCAATCTGTTAACGGTTTCTTTTTCACCTGCTTCAGTTAGCTTGTAATATTTACGCAAACGATTATCAACCTTCGCTACCTCAACATCTAAAAGTCCTTCCGCTTCTAATTTATGTAAGGCAGGGTATAATGCACCTTCCGTAATTTTAAGTTCTCCTTTGGTTAACTCTTTTACTTTTTGTGTAATTTCATATCCATACATCTTGCCTTTTTCTTCAAGCAACTTTAAAATAATAGTGTTTAAACTACCCTTGTATAATTTAGAATTTCCCATTTTTTTGTTCTCTTATTTTGCTCTTAAAACAAACATCACCTATTTATATAGCAACTTTTAGCAGTAAAATTGCTTTAGCGAATATATACATAATTTTCTTATGCATAAGATTTCTATGTATTAAATTTTAGTGAACTAGGTTTTTTATCAAAAGGGCAATGTGTATTTTTGTAGAAAATATTTTTTTTATGAATCATTTTCATCCGTTAACGGTACAACATATAAAGGCTTTAACTCCTAGTTCTGTAGCAATAACATTTGCTATTCCTAAAGACTTAATTCAGACTTTTAAGTTTATATCTGGCCAATACATTACTATAAAAAAAGAAATTAAAGGTAAAGAATTACGTAGAGCGTATTCTATTAGTTCTTCTCCTAAAAAAGATTGTATTACCATTGGTGTTAAAAAGGTAGATAATGGTGGCTTCTCTGACTATGCACATTCTAAACTTAAAGAAGGTGACGTTTTAGATGTTATGGCTCCAGAAGGCAGGTTTGTTTTTAAACCTACAGATGCCGTTAAAAATGTTGCCGCTTTTGCCGCTGGTAGTGGTATTACACCTATTATTAGTATTGCTAGGTCTGTTTTAGACAGCAATCCAAATAATAAATTTGTTTTAGCATACGGTAACAAATCTTTTGAAGAAACAATGTTTCATACAGATTTAGCAAAGCTTCAACTAGAATATAATAACCGATTTTTTGTTCACTTTATATACAGCCAAGAGCAAGATGAAAACTCAATTTTTGGCAGAATAGACAGGTCTACAGTAAACTATATTACCAAAAACAAGCATAAAGATATTGCTTTTGATGATATTTACTTGTGTGGACCAGAAGCTATGATTAATACAGTTTCTGATACTTTAAAAGAAAACGAAGTTAGCGAAGACAAAATACATTTTGAGCTTTTTACAACTACAGAAATTAAAGATGAAATGCCTGTAAAAGAGGGCGGACAAACATCTGTTACTGTTACTGTAGATGATGAAGATTTTACTTTTGAAATGGATAAAAGCACCATTGTATTAGATGCTGTTTTAAAAGAAAATATAGATGCACCATACTCTTGTCAAGGTGGCGTATGTAGTAGTTGTATTGCTCGCGTTACAGAAGGTAAAGCAGAAATGGTTAAAAACCAGATTTTAACTGATAGTGAAATTGAAGACGGACTTATTTTAACGTGCCAAGCACACGCAACAACACCGACTTTAAAAGTAGATTTTGACGATGTTTAAAAGCTAGTTAATTAAAATAGACAAAGCTGTTCTGTAAAGAGCAGCTTTTTTTGTTTTAAAGTGGTTGTTTTAGTTCTTTTTCAAAAGACCTACAAGCGGCATCATAACCAATAACAAAGGCTTTTTCTATGCCTTTACGGTCTAGCAACCCAATACGTTCTATTTCACGAGACTCTAATAATAAATTACAGGCGCTTAATTTTTTCTTTGCTGATGCGTATATCATTAAACCTGTAACCCTACCCGTAAGTTGCAGTGAGTTTTTAAGGTCTTTTTGGTCTAACCTACCCACAATAGACACATTACTGCCAATAATATAATCGCAAGTATTTAATAATGGCTCCAAAGGAAAATTATTCATTATACCACCATCTGCATATAAATTACCGTTAATTTCTATAGGAGAAAAAACAGGAGGTAATGCTGCAGAAGCTAACATTGGTCTAATTAACTCTCCCTGACAGAAAAATTCTTCATCACCATCCTGAAGATTTGTAGCTACAATATGTAATTCTTTTTTTAATGCCGAAAAAGCATTCTCTGGAAAGTATTTGCCAAACACATCTATATACTTTTCCGTATCTAAAAGTCCGGCTTTTGCAATGGTTAAAAAATGATAATGAAAAAGAGGTGTTTCTTTAAAAAAACGAAGCATATCATCAATAGAGTTTCCATTAGCGTACAAAGCTCCTACAAGTGCACCTACGCTACTACCAGAAACTCTGTTTGCGGTTATACCAAACTCGTTCATTGCTTTAATTAAGCCAATATGTGCCATACCACGAACACCACCACCAGAAAGCACAAGACCAATAGATTTTGATGTAGTAATTTTAGCGTCCATTTTACCTGTTTTTCATCAAATTTACTATAAAATGCCATTACAAAGCACTTCTTTTTTTAAACCGATTAGTTTGTAGACTACCTTGTAAGACTATTTTGAATATCAATTTAGTGCAATCAACCAAAAAAAGCCAACGCTTATAGACATTTTATATTGTTTGACGGCTTTATAAAATAGAAGAACCAACTACATAGTTGGTTCTTCTATTTATTTAAAAAAATTAAAAAGTACTTAGCTCACAAGAATTTCACGTGATTCATTAAGTAATTTTATTCTTTTTTCTAATCTTATTTCTAGTGGTAATTGTGCTAAACCTATAATTCTACGCAGTATTTCTATTGCCATAAATTTATAACAAAGTACATCATCTAAATCTGCCAAAGACTTATATCTTTTTACAGCTTTTTCAATAATTATTGATGATTGATTTGCCATTTTTAAATGCGCTAACATAACACCAATTTCAAACTCAGCCTTACCAAAAAAACAAAACTCAGGATCTATAATTTTTAAGCCACCAACAGTTGCCAACCAACTACCCGGAAAATAATCGCCATGCAATAAAATATCACCATCCTCCAAATACAAATCTCCTAGTTTTTTTATCTCTGCCTTTAATACATTATCTGCCTTTAAGCGGTTTGCCTCTTTTTGTAAACCGGGTAGTATATCATCTAGATTAATACCATTATTAACTGCGTATGGGTAATTAAATATATGCTCGTGATTTAACTTGCGCATTTTAGTGTTGGTAATTATATGCGTCTGGGTTTCTGTAGTAATACTTGTATGCAAACAAGCTGCAAAGTCTATGACTGCAAATAAATCTTCCTCTAAAAACTCTTTTCCTAATTGGTACAGGTATGTAAAATCAGACCCATTACCAAGATCCTCCATAACCATAACGCTATTATCCTTGTCTAAACCAATTAGAGTAGGCATCATAGCTTTTAAACTAGGTACACTTTCTATAACCTCATAAAACTCTGCCTCACGCAATACTCGTTCTGCTGGCGCAGCTACTTGCGGGTACTTTTCTACATAGTCACGACTTTGTTTTACTATAAAAGATCTTGTTTCTGTTAGTATACGCAGCGTAAAGTTCATATTTCCTTCGCCAGGCTTTTCTACAGCAACAATGGACTCGTTTTCTTTTAACCAATCTTTAATTTGTAAATACTTAGTTAAATCCTCTATGTTGTTGTTTAATTTAATCACTTTGCTAGTTTTTAAATGTTGCCATTAATTTTTGATGATATCCAGGTACTACATCATAACAATATGTTACGGATGCGCCACCTTCTTTGGTACACAATAAGTAAGATTTGTAAACCTCATTATTGTTATCTTTTACGGTATCGTCTAAATTAATCTCTAAACGCGCTTGTAAAGGCTCTGATATTATGTCTTGTGGAGCAATAATATAATGACTCGCCATAACATCAAACGGATTAAAACCGTCGGCTCCTTGATTTTTCCACTGCTCTATCCAAGGTTGTGATGCTGTTGCCAACCATTTCATACCTGGAGTAGTATTTTTTAGTATCTCTAAATCTTCTTGCTTTACCCAAACCTTACTAGATATTTCATACGGACAAAAAACAAGTGGCACATTGCGCTCTAATAATATACGAAAAGCAGTATTATCTAAATCAAAATTTAAATCTTTAGCTAAAACACCTTTGTTCCCTATTTTAAAATAATCTAAGGGCGTTCTGCGACCAGCAACTAAAACAATCTCAACAATTTGAGATTGTAACTCTGGATATTTTAATAGCAACAAACCAACATTAGTTGCGGGGCCAATTGCCAAAATAGTTAATGGCTGCTTTTTTAATGCTGCAGCCATAGCCTCTACTGCATCATTAGTTACCACACTGTCTAAATTTATTGCTGTACTTGCACCTTTATAAACCTTAATTTTTTGTGCTGCAAACTCCTTACTTATATAGTTGCCAATAGCAAAAGCATTTTCTACGCTATTGTTACCAAAAACAGTACTTAGACCATTAATTTTTACATTATCTGCTTGTAATAATTGTAAAACCGCATAACCATCATCTACATCAGAATAGCCAGGTTTTCCTATATTCTTTTTTCCAACAGCTAAATCTGCGTCTATCCAAACTTGTTTTACTCCGTTTACAATTCCCTTTGGCTTTGCTTTGCCTGTAGCTTCTTTTTTGGGCTCTTGTTTTACTTCTTCTACAACATCTTTAGCTTGCTCTTTACAAGCCAAAAACACTACAAACATTAGTAAAATACCAATTAGTTTAATTTTTTGTTTCATATTTTTTATTTTATTTTTCCCACCAGCCTTTACTGTTTATATTATCTCCTCCAATACGCTCCACAGCTACTTTATAATTTTCACTATTTGTTGCTTGTTCAGATTCTGGATACAAATACCGAACGGGATATTTATCATTATTAAAGTTGTCTGGACCAGCCTCTAAATTTGGAATTCCTGTTCTACGTACATTAAACCAAGCCTCGTGACCAACATTAATTAAGCTTAACCATTTTTGAGTTAGTATTTTTTCTAAATCATTTGCAGTACCATCTAATACTATTTCTGTTCTTGTAAAATAGTCTGTAGGCAGCACAGTATTATAATACTCAAAACTAGCTGTTACTGCATTTTGGTAATACATATTTGCATCTCCTGTAATATAACCCCTTGCTGCTGCTTCAGCAAGTGCAAATTGCACTTCTGAATACTGCATATATTGTGCATCTATACCACCTGCAACATCTCTAAAAATAGACCCAAATAAAGATATGTTATTTAAGTCTATACCATTTGCATTTATGGTACTACTAGATTGTCCGTTTTGCAATCCTTTGTATTCTGGCGTAGCAGAATTTTTACTTGCCTCTGTAGGCTTATAAAGCACTGCAACACGAGGATCATCCCATGCAGTTAATACAGTTTCTACTGTTTTTGTCATTGTATGCTCTTGGTACAACCCTAAAGCTGCGTTAAACATAGGAAACTGGTTAGGAGCAGAGGCCAAATAAGGCACTACAGCGTTGTCTGCATTAGACTGCATTAATTTACCAGAATCTGCCAAAGTTTGTAAATCTGTAAAGTCTGTTGTTCTTTTACTAATACGTAATAAGTAACGTACTTGAAGTGAGTTTGCAAAACGTACCCACTTGTCTAAATCTCCTTGAAACATAATATCACCCTGAATAACGTTATTTGTGTTTTCAAGCGTATTAACAGCTTTTTTAAGTACTGCTAATATTCCTGTTTCTGGATCTGTATAAATACTTTCTTGTGTATCATACTTAGGAGAAAAAGTACCTTCTAAAGCTGCTACTGCTTCTGTGTAAGGCACATCATTCCAAAGGTCTGTTAACTGAGAAAAAAGGTAACTCTGCATGATATCACCAACAGCCACGTAAGCATCATTTGCCGCTGGTGAGGCTTTCATCGATTTAATATCTGATAATAATCTAAAAATAGCACTCCAATACTCACTATTAGATCCCATTTCATAACGGTCTATACGCTCAAACTCTATACTTGCTGCAAATTGCGCTAAATAATTAGCCTGCCTAAACCCTTGTTGATACGCGCTAAGGTCTGATGATACAGAAACCACATTGGTTAACAAAAACTGTGGATCCACACTTTCTGGCGCATTAGGGTTGGTGTTTTTTTCTTCAAAATCGTTAGTACAAGCAGTAAAAACAATGCTTGCTACTGCTGTTGCTACAAATAGCTTTATATATTTTTTCATCTTTTTTACTTCTTAAAATTCGGTTTTTAAACTCACTCCAAAGCTTCTGGTAGACGGGTATGAAAAATCTTCTACTCCGTATGTAATACTCTGTTCTTGTAATGCATTTAGCTCTGGATCAAAATGTGGGTTCTCTGTAAACAATAATAAATTACTAC
Source organism: Cellulophaga sp. (assembly GCF_039943695.1). Lineage (NCBI taxonomy): Bacteria > Pseudomonadati > Bacteroidota > Flavobacteriia > Flavobacteriales > Flavobacteriaceae > Cellulophaga > Cellulophaga sp. The sequence continues at coordinate 46,959 of NZ_JBDVAA010000025.1, forward strand.
CTACCAAACCTATTTTAATTTTATTAAAACCTATGGCATCTACAATTTTTGCAGGAAAATTATAGTATACACTTACTTGTCTTAATTTTACATAAGAAGCACTGTAAAGCGCACTTGCCTCGTTACCACGATCAAAAAATGCATTGTTGTAAGCTTGGGCTGCCACTACTGTAGTATTTGGTGAGTATTGCGGATTATCTGCTGTACCTGTATTTACAACACCGGCACCTATAATACCAGATTCTCTACCCTCTAATGTTTCTTTTAAAACTCCAGATGTACTACCTAAGGCCTTTGTTCTAGAAACAATGGTTCCGCCTTTACGCCAATCGAACAAAAAGGTAAAATCTAATCCTTTGTATGAAAATTTGTTATTAAAACCCATTGTAAAATCTGGATTATAATTCCCTAGTAAACGTAAGTTGGGATCTTGAACAGGAAACCCGTTAGAGTCGTGCACAATTTGCCCATCTACCTCAACAAAACCAGTACCGTACATATCACCAACACGACCATCTTTTTTTGCAATGTAAAAAACGGAGTTAGATCCGCCACCACCAGAAAAGATATTTGCCGTACCAGTTACAAACTGGTCTACACCACTTGGCAACTCCTTAACCTTACTTCTAAATGTTGAAAAATTAACCGAACTCTGCCATTGAAAATCGGCATTTTTAATTACTGTACCACTAAGTAAAAGCTCTAAACCTGTGGTTTGTACTTTACCACCGTTTACGTTAAAACTACCAAAACCACTAGATTCTGATATTGGCCTAGATATAATTTGATCTACACTTGTGTTTTGGTACGCTGCAGCATCTAATTGCAACCTACCATTAAAAAACCAGGCTTCTAAGCCAGCTTCAAACGCATTAAGACGTTCTGGCTTTAGATTTGCATTTTTTAAAACCGTCTCATTAGTTACTCTAAAATTAGAACCATAGTTCTGGTTAAATAAGAAATTTTGAGTGTTTTGGTACGGGTTGGTATCATTACCAACACTAGCCGCACTAAACCTAAAATTTAAGTAAGAGATTGGCTCTGGTAATTTTAAAAGGCTACTAGCTACAAAACTTAGTCCGGCAGAATAATACCCAAACGAATTGTTATTAGATGGCAATGTACTACTCCAGTCGTTACGATAGGTAAGGTCTAAATACAAAGCATCTTTATAAGATAAATTACCTGTACCATAAACACTATTAATTCGTTTTTCAAACAATCTACTATCTCCTTTAAGCGGAGTTCTAGAATTTGCTAAGGTATAAATACCAGGCAATGCTAGTTGTGAAGCTTCAGCATAACTGTATTTAATTTCTTGATCAAACCTATTTGCACCTACAGAGACTGTATACTTTAAATCATCGCTTATAGCATCTTTATAAGACACCAAAATATCTGTATTTAATTCTCTAAAGCTAATATCATCTTCTCTAAAAGAGCCTTGCGGGTTAGCATTTGTACTCACCGCTCTTCTAAACTCGCGTTTGTCTGCATACGTATCTAAACCAGCACGCACTGCAACATTTAGTTTGTTTGTAATATCATAAACAGCAGAAACATTACCTAAAACTCTATTTTTATTAAAGCTGTTGGTGTTTTCGTTAACCGTTAAATATGGATTCGTAAGCCATAAGTAATTAATATCATAATGCTGCACTCCCTCCTGACCTGCTTGCCAGTAATTTTTTAAAGCAGAAACATCTGCCTGCCTACCTGTCCAGTTAAAACCATACAAAGGATTCTCATAACCATAACCAAGGTTTGGCCTGTTACCACTACGTGTATTTATATAATTTACAAAGGCGTTTACATTTAATTGCTCTGTTAATTTCTGATGTAGACTAAGCGAAATACCATCACGATCTAAATCGGTATTTGGCACAATACCTTCATTTCTTAAGTTACTATAAGATAATCTACTACTTCCGTTTTCGCCTGAAGAGTTAATGGCTATATTGTTTTGTTTGGTAATACCTGTTTCAAAAAAATTACGCACATTATTTGGGTTAGACACCCAAGGAGTTGCAGTTATAGGCGTAAAACTACCATCTGCATTTGTACGTGCAATAACATCACCAGCACGCACAGGATTGCCGTTAATATCTACAGAAGGACTGTTAAACTGATTTACCAACAACCCTTGATCTAATCTTGGTCCGTAGCTACTTAAGCCACCATCATTAACACCAGCTCCTTTACCGTTCTGAAAAGAATATTGACCGTTAGAACCACCACCGTATACATTTTGGTAATCTGGTAAGGTAAGTAAGGTTTCTACCGTAAGCGAATTACTTGTTGTAACACCAAAACCTTTTTTGTTTTTACCGCGTTTTGTAGTAATAACTACAACTCCGTTTGCAGCTCTTGCCCCATAAAGTGCAGCAGAACCAGCACCTTTTAATATAGATATTGATGCAATATCATCTGGAGAAATTTCAGAACCACCGTTTCCAAAATCTACTTCTTGCAAAGCACCGTTGTTTACCAAGTCGCTCGTAATTTGTTCGTTGCTAATTGGCACACCGTCTACCACAAATAACGGCTGATTGCTTCCGCTTAAAGAATTTTCCCCACGGATAACAATTCTAGATGAAGAACCCACACCAGAAGAACCATTTGTAATTTGAACTCCTGCAACTTGCCCTGCTAAACTGTTTACCACATTAGTTAAAGTAACCTCTGTTAATTTATCTGATGATACTCTTGTTACAGCAGAAACAAGCGATTGTTTTTCTCTTTCTATACCCAAAGCAGTTACTACAATTTCTTTTAACTGTTCGTCTGATGGCATTAGTGTAATACTCGCCGGAAAATTACCGTTAGTAATAGTAATTTTTTTGCTTGTAAACCCTATAGACGACACTTGTATTACAAAACTAGTAGAGCTAGTTTGCAATGTAAAGTCACCATCTATGGTTGTAGTTGTGTAATTTTCTTTGCCTATTTCTTTTACCGTAGCAAAAGGTATTGGTTGGTTGTCTGTATCTAATATTTTAGAAGTATATGTATTTGATTGTGCAAATACCGTTAAGGCAAATAGCTGCACTACAGCTATTATAGCTATTTTCATATTTAAGTGTAATAAAGTTGATAAATTATTTTATAAGCAAGTACAACCAATTATAGTTACAATTGGTTTTTACTCATAAAAATGCCGATTTAAATAATTTATAAACTAGGAGGACCTCTACGTAAAAATGAAGATGTGTAAAAAGAAGAAACTATATTGTTGCTTGTTTTTATTGCTTTTTTAGATCTCTGTCTCAAATAAGCAATTATAAAACTAGCTAAAACTGAATTAGGATTTGCACAGGCGTATTCTATAGCTGATACCTTTGTATCTATATCCTGAAGCGACTCCAAAACCGTGAAAGGCACATTTTTGGCAACAGCCAAAGAATGTATTTTATTAGATAATTTAGAAGTTAACCAGGGTAGGTTTTTAAAAGCGTCTTCATTAAAAATACTTTTATGAACCCCAAACAAGTATATACCACCATCTATAGACGGCCCAAAAACTACTTTTTTAGTAGCCATTGCATCTACGGCTTGCTGTATATGACTTGCTGTTAAATTTGGTGTATCATTACCAATAGATATTACATTGGTATAGCCTTGAGTGTACAAACTTTTATAAGCGTTAGTATAACGCTCTGCAAAAGTGTTACCGTGTTGCTGTGTTTCATCTAACCAAACAACGTCTACACTACTTTTATTTGCAACCTCTAATGTGTTCTTAATTAATAAGTCAAAAAACTGAGTAGAGACTTCTTGTTTTTTACCACCAAACAAAGGTTTCCTTTCTGCTTCTATTTTAGCGGAAAGAGAAAAAACTAATAAAACAGTTTTGTTCCGGTTTGGTTTCATTGTGGTTGCTTGGTCGTTAAAAAATAGAAACCTTAATTTCTTTTATAAAAATAACATAGAATTTTTTAATTAGACACTTTTTGTAAGACTAATACTATAATTACAACACAAAAGCAGCTAATTTTTAGATTTATTGCATCTTTTACACAATAATAAAACAAACTAAGTAGTTTATATAGTTGTGTAAACTATATTTTTATTTTCAATACTATGTAGTTTATCGTTCCACCAACCATTTATAACCCATAAAATATATTTTGATGCAAAAAAGAGAACCTTGCAACAAACTAACTAGTCTTTTTATAACAAAAAGAAGCTAAAATGGAAAAGAACTTAAAACGCATGGCTACAATGCAAAGAATGCAATCTGTTGGCCTAGAAATATTTTATAAAAATGGGTATTATGATACCAGTGTAGATGATGTTTTAAAAGAACTATCTTTATCTAAAGGTGCGTTTTATTATCATTTTAAATCTAAGGAAGAATTTTTTATAAGTATTCTACAGAATATTATTTTCCCTAAAGTATATAGCGAGTTAATTGCTCCTTTTGAAGGACTAGAAAACCCTGCTGTAATTTTAGACAAATGCTTTGACAATGCTCTTGAAACGGCAGAACACAACCAATTAGACAATGGCTTTGTGTTAAGTAATTTTATGACGGAGTTTAGTGGTAAAAACGAAACAATTGTAAAGCTCCTTAAAGAAATGTTTAAGGTGTGGGAAGTAAATTTGATTACCAATTTACAAAAAGGCAAAACAGATGGCTATATAGACCGCCACGTAGATAGTGAAGCTGTTGCTAGCTTTTTAATGTCTTCCTATATGGGTGTGCGTTTATTAATGGTAGAAGGCAATGCTAAGTTACTTCGTTACAAGTACATTCAGCAATTGCGTAGTTATTTTAAAACTATTGCTGTGAAGCGGTAATACTGTTTTGCACAAAAATTAAACAAAAACTAAAAATCTATTAGGTTCTCAGTTTCATATAAAAAATTAATTACCTATACACAAAATGTCACTAAACAATAACCTCTAAAAAAACTCTCTTTAAAACTCCATTCTTTTCAATATGATGCGCGCGTATTTTGATTATACCTTTTGCTCTATAAAATATTCTAGAATGAATGAGTTTTATATACCCTAGAAACAAATCATTTTTATATACACTTACAGCATATCTATCAAAATCATTATCCTTCTCTAATTTATAAGATAATTTATCTCCTATAGATAATTTACTTGAATCTATTTTAGATTTTGACAAGCCTGCAATTTCAGTAATAAAATTTAAGCCTTTTTTAGGATTAAAATCAGTTAAAAACTCAAAGTTGTCTATTGGGAGAAGACCTTGTGTTTGAGATAACATATAATAAGGATCTTGTTTTCGATCTTTATCGACTCTCCAAAATTCATAAAAATCACTTAAATCATTCCTTTCAGATTTAGATAACCTCTGAGCAAAAATTTCAATCACATTTTCATTATATTTTTTCTCTAATTCAGGGAAACCAGTGTAGGGAATAAAACCCTGTTCTTTAGCTTCTATAAGATTGTCCTTGATATATTCAAAGCGAGCGCCTAGCGAAAAATTTCTTTTTATTTCACCAACTGGAATTCTTCTAGCCCCTGGTCCCTTACGCCAAACTAAAAATATGTTACCAATTTTACTCACTTAATTTTTTTAATTTATTAATACGCAAATCTATTAATTTTATCATCAACTCCTTACGTAATTCTGGTAATTTATATTTAATTAACTCTTTCGGCAATTCAGAATCAATATTAAGAATTAAATCCCTTAACATTTCATAATCATAATTTTTATTGACTTTATCAATAACCTGAATAAATACACTTTCATAATCATTATTTAATTTTTCAAGCAATTCAAAATGAGGTATTTTTTTACCTTCCTTATATCTAACTTCAGATTTACCTTTTCGAAGATAAGCTTCAAGCATTTGTGGATCATTAAGCATCTTTTTTATTTTCTCATCTAATAACTCGCGTCCTAAACAACAACCACTATCATATATCGGCGAAAAATTAGTTTGTACAATCAAAGCTTGATTTAATAAAGACAACTTTTTAGGTTTTTTATTTTGTTCTTCTTCTAATTGCCTCTGATTAAGAGTATTTTTTGTGACAAATTTTTTAAAATTTGGTATTATCTTACCTATGAGATTTTTTTGAGTTTTTATCTCTTTTTCAATTTCTTGCATTGTCTCCCTAAATTTTGAGATAAAACCCCAATTTTCTTGATGCCTGTCAGAATTACCCACAATAGCATCAAAAATTAGCATTTCAATGAATTTAGGCTCACACTCTGTTAATTCAAAATAATTTAAAGTTTGTTTTATAAAATTAAAAGTATAACGATATTCATCAGTATTAGGATTGTATTTTGAATCAAATCCCATTAAATAATCAATTCCCTCAGATAGTTTATTTTCGGAGTATTCCACCATTGACTTAGATAAACAACCTATTTGTTGATCATTATTAAAATCAAAGGCTATATTATAATCCAAAATTTTAAAACCAAGCCAATTTCCTATTTTTGAGGAAATAATTTCACTCCAAAATTCTGTTCTATATTTAAAAGTTCCGTCCTTAAGTTTTTTTGACCCTTTGAAGAAATACTCATCATCATTTTCGTCAATATATATTTTTTTTGCCCTAGTACCCCCAGTACTTGAATATGGTTTTTTATTCCAATTTGTGATATTGGTAAAAGTAGGTTTTAATCTTAAAATATCAATCATTTATTAAAAGTTAAAATATAAATAACC